>CAXTUV010000460.1:0-2674 GCA_964247445.1 uncultured Acidobacteriaceae bacterium
GTACCCGCGCAGCGGCCCATATAACTTCCTTAATAGAGCTTCCAGCGCATCGCGATCGCCACTTTGCGCCCGCAGTACTAAAAGCACCTCCTCGGCCGAGGTTTTCACGAAAGCTCCGTGCAACGCGCGTTGTAGTTCCACTGGCCAAGCACGAGGTCAGAGACCTTATACCTAGGCCACCCTGCATCGCATGCGCCGGCTGTCGTTCTCATACTCTAAAGAGCCGCAAGGCAGACTGTTTAGTTCGGAAGCAAGCAATTTATTTTGTAAAGCACATACTGCCGCCCACAGCGTTCGCCCAAGGACATCTACGCCGGTGCAAGTCAGGCTGTTTTCATGGTAGGCAATCCCTCGACAAGGGAACCACTGGCCCGCTGTGCCACCCGCAAGTCATAACTCATTTGCAGGTTTATCCAGAACTGCGGGGACATCCGGAAAAAGTGTTCCAGCCGCAGCGCCGTATCAGCCGTAACCGCCCGCCGCCCCTGTAGAATCTGCGTCACTCGGTTCGTCGGCACGTGCAGCTGCCGCGCCAGCTCCGCCGCGCTCATTTCAGCTCGTTGATCTCCTCGCCAAGGTGCTCTCCTGGATGAATCGGTGTCATCTTCATGCTCCCGTATCGAGTATGCCTCAGCTTTGCCTCAAGAATGCCTGCAAACCAGCCGCCCGCGCATGCTCCTCCACCGCTGCCTGCACCTGGAGCGCAAGCGCAAGCGCCGCGCGCGCTTCCTCCCCGGTGACGACCGCCCCGGCTTTTCCGCGCACCGCCCGCACGAACTCTTCCAGCTCCAACCGCAGCGGCTCGCCGGGGACGACCTCCGGCTTCTGCATGGCGAGCGACGCACCCTCGACCTCGATCACCAGCAAGTCCTGCCGCGCGTAGTCGACCGACACATACTGCCCCGGCTGAAAGAAGCGCAGCTTGCGCACGCGCTCGGTCGACACGCGCGAGGCGGTGAAGTTCGCGACGCAGCCGGAGCCGGACAGGATCGGCAGGCCGACGGCCCGGACCTCGCGCACCTCGGACCGGGCGAGCTGGAGCACGATGTCCAGGTCGTGAATCATAAGGTCGAGCACCACGTCGGTATCAAGCGAGCGCGGCGAGAAGACGGAAAGCCGGTGCGCCTCGAAGAACATGGGTCCGCGCAGCAAGGGCGTAAGCGCAGCCACGGCCGGGTTGAACCGCTCCAAATGTCCTACCGCCAGCACAAGCTTCTGTGAAGCAGCAAGCGCGATCAGGTCGTCGGCTTCGGCGAGTGTCGGGGCGATCGGCTTCTCCACAAATACATGCACCCCCGCCCGCACCAAGGCAGCACCTGCGGCATGGTGGAGAGAGGTCGGGGTACACACGCTAGCCGCGTCCACCCGCGAGCCGGATGCGAGCATTTCCTCGACCGACGCGAACACGGGTTCTGGGCCGTCATATCCATGCGGGTCAACAACGGCCACGAGCCGCACACCGGGCAGCTCGCGGTACACCCGGATGTGGTTGCGCCCGAACGCCCCCGCCCCAACGACCGCAACCTGCAAGTCAGGCAGGGCGGTCAGTGCCCCGCCTTGCCTTGGATCGTGGACAAGCAGCGCGTGTACATCTCAAGCAGCAGCGTGACCTGGTCCTCCGGTTTGGCGGAGCTTGCCGAAGTAAAGCCAGTCGAGGGTGAAGTGGTGCGCAGGATGTTCGTGCTGCCCGCGACAAACTTGAGCAGGTCGAGCGCGATATCCTCGTCGCGCCGGGAAGGCCCGTTCGAGGCCGGGGCGGTCGGTGCGGCTGGCTGGGTAATCGGATCCATAGGGTTCATCGTTCTCCAAGCCCGATGCTAGCAAAATCGCTTTAGCGCAGTACGGCTTCAATCTGCTCCAACCCCCAATCCAGGTCCTCGCGCTCGATCACCAGCGGCGGCGAGACGCGGATCACCCGCTCGTGGGTTTCCTTGCACAGCACGCCTCGCGCGCGCAGGGCTTCGCAGTACGGCCGAGCCGGGCCGCGCAGCTCCCACCCCGATCCACAAGCCGCGCCCGCGCACTTTCACGATCTCCGCGCTCGGGAGCGCGGAAAGGCGGGCCAGCGCGTAGGCTCCCAGCTCGGCCGAGCGCTCCGGCAGCTTTTCTTCGACCAGCACGCACAATGCCGCCCGCGCCACCGCGCATGCCAGCGGGTTGCCGCCGAAGGTGCTGCCATGGTCGCCCGGGTTCAGCACGCCGAGCACCTCCTCGCGCGCCAACACAGCCGAAACCGGGTAGAACCCGCCCGAAAGCGCCTTGCCGACGATCACCGCATCCGGTTGCACCTCCTCATACTGGTAGGCGAACAGCTTGCCCGCGCGCCCCAGCCCCGCTTGTATCTCATCGGCAATCAGGAGCACATTGTTCAGTGTGCAAGCCTCAGAAATCGCACGAAGGTACCCATCCGGCGGGACAATAATGCCCGCTTCGCCCTGAATCGGCTCCACCAGCACCGCGCAGGTGTTCGGAGTCATCGCGGCTTTGACCGCCGCTGCGTCGCCGTAGGGCACCGTCCGGAAGCCGCCGGGGAACGGCCCGAACCCCGCCCGGTACTGCGCCTCGCTCGAAAACCCCACGACCGCAATCGTCCGCCCGTGAAAGTTTCCCCCGCACACGATGATCTCCGCCTGCCCGTCGGGGATGCCCTTGACCACCGTCCCCCACTTGCGGG
>CAXTUV010000460.1:2684-2895 GCA_964247445.1 uncultured Acidobacteriaceae bacterium
GTTTCGACCGCCTCCACCCCGCCATTGCACGGCAGGGCGCGATCATAGCCGGTCAGCCGGTGCAGGTCTTCGAGCAAACGCGGCAGCTGGTCATTGCGGAACGCCCGCGAGGTTAAGCAGACACGCCCAGCCTGCTCCACCATGGCAGAGAGGATCCGCGGGTGGCAATGCCCCTGGTTCAGCGCCGAATAACCGGCCAGGAAGTCCAGGT
>CAXTUV010000461.1:0-1559 GCA_964247445.1 uncultured Acidobacteriaceae bacterium
GTCCTGCACCATATCAGAAAAATGCTGACGAATAGAAGCGTCAGCATACTCTCCAATTAAACGATCCTTAACAAGAGCCAAGAGCTCCGTACCGTTAATAGCATTTGGAGCTTCTCTGGGCAGTAGCTCGGGATAGAGATCATTAAGTTGTTCGCGTAATGTCGCCAAGTTGTCTCCTCAACTATCAGTAACTGTCTCCGTTTACTCTAAATCTTTATCGTTACTGCTTATCGCAAATGCCCGGGCAGCCTCCAGCAGCTTGCCCACCGACTCCTTCGAGCAAGACTCCGAGTAAATCCTCAACAGCGGTTCCGTCCCGGAGGCGCGCAGCAGCAGCCAGGTTTCCGCCGCGTTCGGCTTCGTGGCGGCTTCTGGGTTGCGGAGGAAGAACTTGATCCCGTCCAGGGTCGAGACCCGCTCGACTTCCATTCCGGCAAAGGTCAATGCGGTGCAGCCGGAGGCGGCGAACTCCTCGGCCCCGGCGCGGGCCTTCGCGATGGCATTGTTCTTGAGCTTGTCTTCGATGTGCAGGTCGATCCGGCCGTAGTGGTGCTCGCCGTACTCGTCTTGCAGGTCCTGCACCAGCTCTCCCAGGGTCTTCTTCCGCTCCGCCATCACGGTTGCGAGCAGCAGGGCGTTCAAGAGGCCGTCGCGCTCGGGCAGGTGGCGCTGGATGCCGATGCCGCCTGACTCCTCGCCGCCGATCAGGATGTCCTCGTCGAGCATCAGGTCGCATACATATTTGAAACCGATGCCGTGCTCCCACAGTTTGCGGCCGTGCTTCCTGGCGATGCGGTCGAGCATGCCGGTCGTGTTGAAGGCGCGGGTGATGCCGCCCGGCCAACCTTTCGTCTCCAAAAGCCACTGGAGCAGGATCGAGAAGATCTTGTGCGGGTCGACAAAGCTGCCGTGTTCGTCAATAGCACCGATACGGTCGGCATCGCCGTCGGTCGCGAATCCGGCGTGGCATCTATGCGCCACCACAGCCTCGCCCAGCGCGCGGATGTGCGGCTCGATCGGTTCGGGATTGATGCCCGGGAAGAGCGGGTTGTGTTCGCCCCGAATCTCGATGTGCTCCACCCCGAGTTCGCGGAAGATCGGGGCCAGGATGCCCCGGCCCGCGCCGTACATGCAGTCATGGGCAAACTTGAGCCCCGAGGCGCGGATGGCATCCAGGTTGGCGAACGCGCGGATCGCGGCGACGTACGGAGAGACAAAATCGACCTGTTCAATCTCGGCTGGGGTTGAGGCCGCCTCCAAAGGCTTGCCAAGTTCCTTTTCGATCTCCGCGATGATCGCGGGGCGGCCCGAGCCGCCGTAAAAAGCTTTGTACTTGACCCCATTCCACTGGAAGGGATTGTGCGAGGAGGTGATCATCACCCCGCCCGCGCAGCCCCGGTCGCGCACCGCCATGGAGAGTGCGGGAGTCGGGGTGATGCGGTCAGCCAGCGCGACCGGAATGCCCGCGCCCGCGAGCACCTCGGCGACCGCCTCGGCAAAGGCACGCGAGCCGAAGCGGGTGTCGTAGCCGATGGCAGCGCCTTTGTCGCGCGCTCCCG
>CAXTUV010000461.1:1569-2891 GCA_964247445.1 uncultured Acidobacteriaceae bacterium
TAGGTTCTAATCGCCGCGGCGGCGATGCGGACGTTCTCGAACGTAAAGTCCTGCGCGATGACGCCGCGCCAACCGTCCGTGCCGAACTTAATGGTTTCCGTGCTCATGAGTTCCATCGTCTCCAGGGCTTGCTTACCCGACCGGCAAGGAGCGAGTCCTTTGTCGCTTGCGCTTCTCAGGATGACATCGGCTTGAAACCGAGCGGCTTTAGATCAGCTCTGTCTTGCCTTGCGCCGCGAGTTCCTTCACAACCTTGCCCACATCCTGCGAGTGCGCGCGGGTGGTGACCAGGATGGCATCATCTGTTTCGACCACGACGAGATCATGCACCCCCACGAGCGAAACAAACTTCTTGCTGTAGGCATAGTTGCCGGCGGCATCGACCGCGAGAAAACCCGCCGTTTCGCGGACATTCCTTGCGTCGTCCACGTTCTCCCCCTGCTCCAACTGGTGCTCGTACAAGGCCGCCCACGAGCCGAGATCGTTCCAGCCGAAATCAGCTTGGAGGCAGAACAGGTTGGACTGGTGCTCGCCCTTGGCCGAGCGCGGCTCTAGGATTGCGTAATCGACGCTGATGTTCTCGCATTTTGGGTACAGTTCTGCGAAGACGGCTTCCCACTGCGGAGTTCCGTGCGCGGCGGCGATCGCTTCGAGCATCGGCGCGGTCTCCGGCAGGTGCTCACGCATTGCGTTCGCGAGTGTGCGGGCGGACCAAATAAAAATGCCGGAGTTCCACCAGTAATTGCCGGCCGCGATAAAGGTCTCCGCGCGCTCGGTGTTCGGCTTTTCGGTGAAGCGGCGGACGCGGCGCTCGCCAGCAGGCATATGCTCTCCGGTTTCGATGTATCCGTAACCGGTTTCGGGCCGTGTAGGCCGAATGCCGAGCACCACTATGTTTTCCCCCGCGGCGGCAAGCCGGACGGCCCGGCGCAGAACCGCGATAAAGGCCGCTTCGTTGCCGATCACGTGGTCGGCGGGAAACATACCCAAGACGGCATCAGGGTTTTCGCGTTCGAGCAGAAATGCCGCCAACCCTGCGGCCGGGGCTGTGTTGCGCGCTGTCGGCTCGCAAACAACCTGCGCGGACGGGATTGAGTCGAGCTGCCCGCAGATTTCGGGCGATAGAAGGCCATTGGTGATCACCCACATATCGTCCGGCCCCGCGAGCGGCCCCAAACGGTCCACCGTGCGCTGGATCATCGTTCGCTCGCCATCAAGCGCCAACACCTGCTTCGCGCGCGCTTTCCTGCTACGCGGCCAGAACCGCGTTCCGCTGCCGCCGGCCAGGATAATCGGCCGAAACTCTACCCCTTGCGCCATTC
>CAXTUV010000462.1:0-2891 GCA_964247445.1 uncultured Acidobacteriaceae bacterium
GATACGCGCGGCGTCCCACACGAACACGGGCGAAGTGCTCCACACCACGTCGCGCGTGTGGTCCATGTGGAAGTGCCAGGTCAGCGTGCCGGACTGCTTCGGGCGCGAAGCCGGGTCGTTGACCTCGTCCGGCTTGCGGATATATACAGTGGCGTCGCTCTTGCGCGCCTCCGCCAGCCGGTCCATCTCCGTGCGGGTGAGCACGTCCTTCGGATTCACGAGCTCGCCCGAGCCGGTCACGATCATATTCGCGGGCACGGTGACGAGATAGTCGAAGCTGCCGTACTCCAAGTAAAATTCGCTGCCGAGATAGGGCAGCGTGTCCCATCCGCGCAGGTCGTCGTAGACGCACATGCGCGGGTACCACTGCGCGATGTCGTAGATGTCCCCCTGCTTGGATGTTCCCCAAGACGTACGCCCACCCCAGACGCCGGGGATCGCGTAGTGGTAACGCAGGTGGATGCGCAGGCTGCCGCCCTTCGGCGCGAGCGGCGCGGCGAGGCGAATCTGCATGCGCGTGTCGTCGATTAGGTAATCGGCCTTGGCGCGTGCGCCCCCGGCTTCGATCTCGACCGCGTCAAAGACGAAGCCGTCCGTCGCGTGCGTGGCCGTATCTTCATCGGGAGTTTGCTTGCGCCGGCGTTGGAGGCTGCCGTAGGCAAGGCGCGACCGCGAGTCCTTGCGGTAGATGTTCTGGTCCAGTTGCAGCCAAAGGCCTTCGAGCGCATCGGGGCTGTTGTTGGTGTAGGTGATGGTCTCGTCGTTCTCGAGCGCCTTTGCCTCGGTGTCGAGCGTGGCGTGCATCTCGTAGTCCGCGCGGTTCTGCCAGTAGCCGGGTCCGGGGGCGCCGTTTGAGGAACGATAAACATTCACCGGGTCGGGCAGGCTCAGCGGGGCGAAGGTCACGCGGGGATCATACGTTCCGGGCTGCGCTTGGACCTGCCCGAGCAGCGGAAAAGCGCAAAGGAAAACAAGCCAAATCAGAACGCCGCCGCTGCTCCGCCGGACAAAAGGCATGCAGATCTCCTGTATCCCGAATTGAGTAACTCGAGTGTACCCAAGCGTTTTTCAGCGCGGCGCGGCGACAAGGCAGGTGGAAATTCCCGCTGTCCAGCCTGCGGGGCTTCGGGGCAGAATCGTAGGCACATACAGGCAAGGAGCGCGGCCATGGAAGTGTTCATGCAGGATGTGCGGTACACCCTCAAGCAACTGTGGGCGTCGCGGGGCCTCGCCGCCCTGGCCGTGCTGACCCTGGCGCTCGGTATCGGATCGAATGCCGCGCTTTATACGGTGCTTGAAAGCGTGCTGCTGCGGCCCCTGCCGTACACGCACCCCGAGCGGCTGGTGTATATCGGGCCCCGGCAGGACGTGCCTTCGTTCTCGAGCACCTCTTGGCTGAATTATCGGGATATCCGCGATCAGGCGCAGACCTTGCAGTCGGTCGCGGGGTATGTGGGCGACCTGAGCGTGCTCCAGAACGGGCGTGATACGAAGCAAGTTCAAGCCGTACGTTTCACGCCTGGCATGTTCCCAACGCTCGGTGTGAAGCCGTTGCTGGGGCGTGTATTCACCGAAGCGGAAGGCGCGAGCAACGGCCCGCAGGTCGCGATTCTTTCCGAAGGGCTGTGGCGTAGTGAGTTCAAGGCCGATCCGGGTATCGTCGGCCGCATTATCAAGGTCGGGAACGCGCCCAAAACGGTGATCGGCGTAATGCCCATCTCATTCCGGTTTCCGGATTCTGACTCGGATGTAGAGAAGAATTGCATATGGCTGCCTCTGCAGCCCACTCCCCTCTACCTGACCAAGCGCGGAGCCAACTTCATAAGCACCATCGCCAAGCTGCGCGCGGGTGTGACGCCGGAAGCCGCGCAAGCTGAGCTGAACGCGATCACGGAGCGCATCCGCCGGACAGACCCGAAAGAACTGGCCGATCTAAAATTGGTACTCACGCCTTACCAGCAGCTGCTGACAAGAAATGTGCGCCCGGCGTTATATGCGCTCTTGAGCGCGGTGGCGCTGGTATTGCTGATCGCTTGCGCGAACGTCGCCAACCTCCTGATTGCCCGCTGCCTGGGGCGCCGGCAGGAGTTTGCGGTGAGGATTGCCTTGGGCGCGGGCAGGCAGCGCCTAGTGCAGCAAGTGCTTACCGAAGGCGGCATCCTGAGCCTCGCCGGAACCGTGTGCGGCTTCATCTTGGCCGCGCTTTCGCTCGCCTTCGTGCGCAACTTGCCTGAGAACGTAATCCCGCATCCGGGTCTTATCGGCCTGGACTGGACCGTGATCCTCGCGCTTGCCGGTTTCGCGACTGCGGCTACACTTCTGTCCTCGCTCTTGCCCGCGCTGCTAGCCTCGCGGACTGAGCCGCAGGAAGTGCTGCAAGCCGGCTCGCGCGCGCTTGGGACGCGCTCCGGGAACGCCGGGCTGACCCGGTGGCTGGTTATCGGCGAGGTCGCGCTCGCGACGGTGCTGCTGGTGGGCACGGGCCTCTTATTTCACACGCTATGGAATCTCCAGCATGTGCCGCTCGGCTTTGACGCGGCTCGCGTGACGGACTTCGCCGCGATGCCGGGGAATACAGCCGGATTCTTCGCCATCGGTGTCTCGGCGGAAACGGATCACCCCCGAGCCTCCGTTGCCGATACTGCTTATGCTCCGGCGCTTGCTCGCATCCGCACGGAGCCGGGCATTGAGAGCGCGGCAGTAATGACGCAGATCCCGTTCTCCGGTTTTCATTTTTTCACTGACTTCAAAATCGTGCATGAGCCGGAGGACCCCGCCGGGCGAGGCGCGCAAATGTCCGCAGTCAGCGGCGGGTATGCGGAAACCATGGGCATCCGTATCCTGCGCGGACGCATGATCGGGGACGGCGATACCGGCGCGGCACCCTATGT
>CAXTUV010000463.1:0-2881 GCA_964247445.1 uncultured Acidobacteriaceae bacterium
CCAGGATAGATGGTGTCGCGCGCGGCACCGACCGGGCAAGGCGGGTCCTTCACGTGCGCTCAGCCCTCACACCGCGATCCCATGCTTCTCGATCCGACGGTATAGCGCTCCGCGGCTCAGGCCTAGCAGCTCAGCCGCTTGGGTGATGTTGCCCTTGGCACGGGCGAGCGCCTTGCGGATCAGCACCGTTTCGACCTCCTCCAATGGCAGGTCGTCGAGGCCGGAAACTGGTGGTTTCGCAGCGGGCAGGTGGAGATCGCCAGCCTCAATGTGCGTGCCGCGCGCCATCAGCACCGCGCGCTCCATCGTGTGATCCAACTCACGTACATTGCCCGGCCATGGGCAGGCGGCGAGCGCCGTGAGCGCGCCGGTCGTAAACCCCGCCACCGCCCGCCGGTATTTCGCCGCGTAGTGCGCGAGGAAGTGCGCGGCCAAGGGAGCAACATCCTCACGCCGCTCGCGCAAGGGCGGCACGCGCAACTCGACCGTATTTAGGCGGAACAGCAGGTCCTCGCGGAAGCGGCCTTCCTTAGCCTCGCGGCGCAGGTCAGCGTTCGTCGCGGAGATCACGCGCACATCCACCCGGATGGTTTTCGATGAGCCGACACGCTCCATCTGTCCGGTTTCAAGCACGCGCAGCAGGCGGGTCTGCTGCCGCACAGGCACATTCGCGATTTCATCCAGGAACAGCGTGCCCCGGTCGGCCAGCTCGAAGCGCCCCATACGGTCGGAGCGCGCATCGGTGAACGCCCCGCGCACATGGCCGAACAGCTCGCTCTCAAACGTCCCTTCCGGCAGGCCGCCTGTGTTGACCGAGACCATGGTCTGCGCGGCCCGCTGTGAAACCGCATGGAGCGTTTGCGCGACCACTTCCTTGCCCGCCCCGTGCTCGCCCGTGATCAGCACATTCGCGTCCGACGGGCCGACGCGCGCGATGGCTTCCACCAAGGGCCGCATGCTCGGCGCAGTCGCGATGAACAAGGGCCGGTCGGGCGCGCGGAGAAGCAGCAATTCCGCTTCCAGCGTCCGCGCTCGTTTCAGCGCCGTGCGCAGGGCCACTTGCGTGTGCACGATGGAAAGCAGGCGCGCGTTTTCCCACGGCTTCGGGATGAAATCCCGCGCCCCGGCGCGCATCGCCTCCACCGCGAGCTCGATGTTGCCCCACGCCGTCAGCGCGATTACGGGAAGCTCCGGGTCAAGCGCGAGCGCGCCCCGGATCAGTTCCAGACCCTCGGCCCCGGAGGTGGTGTCGCGCGTGTAGTTCATATCGACTAGCGCGGCGTCGAAGCTCTCTCCGCCGAGCTCGCGCAGCGCCTCGGCGGGCGAGCCGGCGGTGCGCACCTCGTAACCCTCGGGCCGCAGCAGCAGCGCAAGCGTTTCCGCGATGTGCGGCTGGTCGTCGGCGACAAGAAGGCGGGCCATGAGGGCCATGCTACGGAGCCCCAGCTGTGTTCTGCGCTTGCAATACGCCGGTACGCGCGTCCTCAAGCGAGACGTGATAGGTGTCGAGCGTGGCCCCGGTCGCCCGCGCCAGCTCTACTTTCGCCTTTTCGTACGTGGCTTCAGCCCCCGCCAGGGTGGAGTCAGCGAGCGCCAGGTCGTGCTCCGCGGAAAGAGTTTGCACGGCCGAGCCCGCCCCCAGCTTCTGCTCCTGCTTTGAGATGTCGAAGGTCTTCTGCGCCAGGTCGCGGGCCTTGCGTGCGGACCCCACGCGGGCGGCGTTCTGCTCGGCCGTGTACTGGGCATTGCGGACTTCGATGCGAATATACTTGCGGCGCTCCTGAATCTGTAGCTCGGCCTGCCGATACTCAATCTCCGAGCGGTACTGGTCGGACTTCGCAACCCGGTTGCGGATGGGAATCGTGAGGTTGACCCCCACTTCGTAGTCGGGCGAGGTGCTGTTAAAGGCGTTGGTGAACGAGGAGCCGAAATCGGCCGCGACCGTCGCCCCGGCAATCTGCCCCGGGTTGGCGCGGCCCGCAAGTCCGGTGCCGCCGTAGTAGCCCAGCAGGTTGACCGATGGCAGCACATTATTGCGCGCGGCGCGGCGGCTGATGTCGTAGTTGCGCAGCTGTAGGTCGAGCTCGCCTACATCCGTTCGGTCGCGAAATGCGCGGTCGATCAGTTCCTGGAGCGAGTCCGCGCCCGGCGGCCCCGGTGCGGCTTTTGTGAGCGGCACCACCGGAATTTCCGCCAGGAACGGGTCGTCTAGGTTGCGGGTCAGCGCGTTCTTGACGAGCGATTCCTGCAGCTGGAGTGTGGCCTTGGCTACGGTCAAGTCTCCGTCGCGCGCGGCCACCTCGCCCTCGGCCTTGGTCACGTCAAGCGCGGGAATCGCTTGAAGTCCCAGCTCCTTGCGGTCGGTGGCGAGCGTGTCTTCAGCGAACTGCAGCGAACGCTCCTTCACCTGCACGTCCTCGTAGGCGCTCACGAGGTCCCAGTAGATGTTGGCGACTTGCGTGATGGTGGACACCACCTGCGCCCTGAAGGCGATATCGGAGATCGACCGGTCATTGCGCGCGATGCGTAGGTAGCGCAGGTTGGGCCCGAAGCCGAACCCAGCGAGCACCGGCTGGATCACCTCGACGCGGTAATAGGAGTTGAGAGTGGGATTGATGATATTGGACGGGCTGTTTTGGGCCACGCGGCTGTTGGTGAACGACGCCTCGACCGTCGTGCCGGTGGAAAAGGATTGGATGTACTCCAGCTGACTCCCGATGGTGTTGGTTTGCACGGTGGGAATGCCGAGCACCTGGAGGTTGGACAGCGGCTGCGTGTAGTGCTCGTCGGTGATCGTACCGATGATGATCGGGTCGAACGAGTTGATGAGCGCGCCGGTCCCAAGCGTCGACTGCACCAAGCCGCCCGAGCCCGAACCCGC
>CAXTUV010000464.1:0-2879 GCA_964247445.1 uncultured Acidobacteriaceae bacterium
GGTCGAACTGCTGCTTCGAGATCACATCCCGCTGCACCAACGGCGTGTACCGTTCGACGTCCAGCTTGGCCTTGACGTAGTTTGCATCGGCCTGCGCGATCGCCGACTGATCGGCGTCAGCCTGCTGCCGCGCCTGCACCACGGCGCTGTCAGCCTGCGACAGCGTGGAAGCAATCGCCGCCAGGTTGGTGTTGACATTCGTGGCGGTTACCGGCACGTTCACTGTATTTGTCTGGAGATTGGCCTGAGCTGCGGCGAGATTTGCCTCATCCTGCGCAACCGTGGTTTGAAAATCCTTGGGGTCGAGTTCGACAATCACATCCCCGGCTTTCACAGGCTGATTCTCATTCACCGGCACACTCACCACCGTGCCCTGGATGCGCGAGGAAACCTGCAGCAGGTGGCCGTTCACCTGGGCGTCGTCGGTGTCCTCATAAAAGGTCGAGTGCCAGTAAAACAACAGCACCCCAACCAGAACCACCGCGACCACGAGAATGATGATGAAACGGCGGCGCGACTTTTGCCGAGGATTGTCCCCCGCCGCCTGTGTCTCCTGCTTTTGCTCCTGCCCAACTGCGGTATCCGGGGTTTGCTCCGCCACTTATTTGCCTCCCACGTATTGCTTCAAATTCGTTGTCGCCACACCCATGGCGCGCGCCAGGTTCAGCTTCGCCATGTTGTGCTGGTACAGGCTCGCGATGTACTGGTCGTCTGCCTGCGCCGACTGCTGCTGCGCCTGCGACACGGCCAGGTTGTCTGAAACGCCGGCGGCAAAACGCTCCTGCGCTTCGCTGAGCGCTTCAGCAGCGAGCGCCTTATTGCTTTCCGCGACCTGGACGCTTTTTTGCGCCGCCGTGATATCCAAGATGCTGTCACGCACGTCTTGGGCAATCTGCCCGCGCAGGTTGCCCAGCTGCGCCCGCTTCTGTTCCAGCTGCTGCTCGGCAAGCGCCTCGTCCCCGCGGATTTTCCCTTCTTCAAACACCGGCACGTGCAGGGTGCCGACGGCATTGCCGGTCACGTGCGATTTGCGGACGTTGGTCCCGATATCGCCGAAGTCGCCGGTGAACTGCACCGTGGGATAGCGCTCCGCCTTGGAGGCTCCCTTCGCGTAGTCCGCACCTTTTAGCTGCTCGCCGAAGTTTTGGAGATCCTTGCGCGTCCCCAACGCCGCCGTTACTGCTTGGTCCGGGTCGAGCTCGTCCAGCTGCCGGTAGGGCACCTCTTCCGTCAAGGTGAACTGCTGCGCGGTCGGCAAGCCGATGACCCGCGCGAGCGCGAGCTTGTCCTTTTCCAGCGTGCCCTGGGCTTGAATCAGGTTCTGCTGCTGCGTTTGGAAATCCACCTGCGCCCGCAGCTCATCAAGCAGCGGCGAAGTACCCGCGAGATGCTGCTGATGCGCTTGGTCGAAGGACACCTTGGACGTGGCTACCTGCTGCGTGATGGACTGCACCCTGGACTGGTCGGCGATGACCAGCAGGTACGCGTTGCCGACGCTCAGAATCACTTCGTTCCGCGCGTCCTCGACCGCCAATCGGGAGCCCTGGAAATTATGCTTAGCCGCAAGGTAATTGCGGATGGAAGCGACATTGATCAGGTTCAAAGTCAGCGTCCCGCGAAAATCCTCGTAGCCATAAGGGCCGATGATGGAAGGAAAACCCGGGATGCGCAGGCCTTGCGCTTGGAGATCGGTTTCCTGATCGGCGAGGCGGATATTCGCGTCGAGGGTGGGCAGCAGCTGCTGCAGCTCGGTCAACTGCGTGGAGCGGGCGGAAATCTGATTCGCCGTGATCAGGATGAGCCCGAGGTTGTGCCGCAACCCTCGAGCAATCGCATCCTCAAGTGAAAGCGAAAGCTGACCCGGAGTCAGCTTGTCTTCGGCGACGCTGCCCTGGTAGTTGTCCGTGGTGACCTGCTGCTGAGACACCGTGGCCGGGGTGGGAAGGGTCTCAATCGTGGGCGTTTGTACTCCGATCTGCCCCCATGCCGCCGGGCATGCCGCTCCGGCCAAAACCACTCCCACCCGCCACACACGCCCTGCTCGACCCACGCACACTCCTTACTGCTGTTTGCGTTCGTTAGATGGACAGGCAGGCGGCAAGGATGAACTTTCTTCTCAGGCCGGCACCGCCGACAAAGTTGACGCGTGGGCCAGGGCATCGGCCAGCGAGCACAGCGCGCGGCGAAATACGCCGGCGACATGCTCCCCGGTCCACCCCTCGGCTCCAGCTGCTTCGCGCAGAAGGCTCGCCGCGGCCTCGTTCCCCTGCCCTAGGACGGCTCGCTGCACAAACACCGCCCGCTCCGCCGCCGGCAGCCCTTCCAGCCAAATGCGCGCTGGACTTTGCATCTCGGGCCCTCCGTGGGCGTTGAGCCACGCGTGCAGCTCCTCCGCTGTCAGCCCGGCTGCCTGCAGGTCCGCATCCTGGATGCACGGCCCGGGCTCGCCCGACGTTTCCGCTAAGCCCACGAAAGCCGTCGGCTGCTCAGCCGTAAGCTCCGCGATTGCTGTCCGCACCACTGCCCGCCGCGCCTGCTGCCGTGCTTCCACCGGATCCAGGCAAGGGTCGATTTCCACCGTGGCCAGCGCCCGCTCGATCACAGGCAGCGCGCGCCCGCTGTCGCCTACCAGGAGAGACGCCAGGTGAAACAGCTCCTCCGCCATGCCCCCTACCGCACTCGCCTCACCGCAATCGCCGGTACTCATCTTGGGTGTATCCCCCTTTCATCCATGTTCCGCCGAGCGGGCGCGAGGGTCAACTGCCTAGGCGGATTCTGTTCAGCAAACCCACATGCGGCGGGAAGCGTATTACGATGAAAGATGCCTCCCGCAGGACGGCCTCCTCAATGGACGAAGCACAACGTAGCCGTTTTATCTC
>CAXTUV010000465.1:0-2878 GCA_964247445.1 uncultured Acidobacteriaceae bacterium
TGCGCGTGGAGAGCGGGTGCGGCCAGCGCGGCGAGGAAAGTAAGCGGGCGAGGAAAGCGCATAGGGGGAGGGCCTTTCAGCGTGGGGTGTGAGGTACTGCTCCAGCTCGCGTATGCACCATTGGTAACATCCATTTTGATCTTTTGGGAATAGCAGCCGAAACGATGCCTCGGCTGCTACTCGACCAGGGAGGAGCCGTTCTGCGAGGAAGCCATCGCCGAAAAAGCATTGCGGTCGAGCTTACGCGGCGCGGGTGGAAGCGTTTACACTGGCCGCTTACTTGCGAGGAGGCATTGCATGCGTTTTCTGGCTTTCGGCCTTGCCGTCGGATTCAGCGGTATGGCGTACGCCCAATTGACGGAAAGCCCGGTTGCGGCGGATGCGGTCGTGCATCTCAAGGTAACCCGCCCAGCAAAGCAGCAGGCGCTGCCGCCTACCCTTTTCGGCAGCTTCTTGGAGCCGATCGGCCACTCCACCTACGGCGGTCTCTGGGCCGACTTGGTGGAGAATCCTTCGCTCGAAGAGGGCATGTGGTCCGAGCGTAACGCGGCGACGATTCTGCATGACCGGCCCGAGCTCGGGCGCGCGTCCGAACTCGGGCTCCCGCTGCCATGGGCACCGCTCGACGCCTCCGAAGGCAACCGCTACGCGCCCGAGCGGGGCGACGCGGCCAACAGCGAACAGTCGCTGCTTGTCATGGCGCTCCCGAACAAGGAAGTCGGCATCGCCGAACGCATCTACCTGCCGGTGCAACGCGAACTGAGCTACGGAGGCTCGCTCTGGCTGAAGCGCGTCCAAGGAACGGAACCGGTGCGGGTGAGCCTCCGCATGCATGGGCGCGCTTCGCAGATGCTGGCGGAAGCGCCCGTGAATGCAACAGCCGCGGAATGGACTAAATATCCTTTCAGCTTTACGCTCAAGCCGGGCCAGGTCGCGCCGCTGGAAGCCGTCGACCTGGTCGTCGCGGTCGACGGCGAAACCCGTGTCCTGGTCGATAACATTCACCTGAACCCGGCGGACGCGGTGGACGGCATGGACCCCGACGTACTCGCGCTGGCGCGGGACCTGCACACGCCGGTGGTGCGCTTCGGCGGAAATTTTACTTCGGCATACGATTGGAAGGACGGTTTGGGACCGGAAGACAAGCGGGTCTCGAAGATCAACCTTGCCTGGGGCATCCCGGAATACAACACCTTCGGCACGGACGAGTTTCTTGACTTTTGCAAGCGCATCCATGCCGAGCCGCAGATCGCTCTCAACCTAGGCACCGGGACGCCGGAGGAAGCCGCCGCTTGGGTGAAGTACGTGGACAGCAAGCTGGGCCGCCAGGGCCTGCTGTGGGAGCTGGGCAATGAACTGTGGGGTGATTGGCAGGTCGGCTACCCGGCGCAAAGTCAAGTCGCCGCCCGCACACTCGCGGCGAGCAAGGCCGTGCGCGCGGTCGACCCGACAGCCCGGCTCATCGGCACCGGCGCGGATGAGGACACATTCCACGACTGGAACGCGCAGCAGCTGACCAACCCGCCGGATACGGTGAGCTACTTGTCAACGCACTTCGTAGTCGGCGATCAGGTGGAGCTGCCGCACTCAACGGACGACTTTCGCACCATGGCCGCGCTCGCGATGCCCTGGGGCTTGGCCGCGCGCATGGAAGCGGAAAAAAAACAGATGGCGGACGCGGGACACGGCAGTTGGAATGTCGCATTCACCGAATGGCTGATGGCCGGGCGCAACGGCGGGCCGCGCTTCACCAATATGGGCGGCGCGCTGTTCGCGGGCGGCTTCCTGAACATGGTGATGCGTGAAAGCGAGATTGTCCCCATCTCTGACATGACCGGCATCCTTGAGTTCGGCGGCATCTGGAAGAAACGCGAGCAGGTCTACGGCGCTCCGTCGTACTGGGTGTTGCGGACCTACGCAAGCACGGAGCCCAAGATGCTCCTGACCGTCACCTCCGATGGGCCGAGCTACTCGATCGCGAAGGGCGTCAACCGGCTGCCGGAAATTCCCGGCGTCCCCTACCTGGATTGCACGGCGGCTGACACCGCGAACGGCACGGCCCTGTTTTGCCTGAATCGCAATCTGACGCGCCCTTTAAAAGCGGAGATCGACCTGGGCGCATCCGGGCAAGCGAAGATCACCACACTCCAAGCCGACAGCCTCGATGCAGAAAACACCGAAGAAGAGCCGGACCGGGTGAAGCCGACCACGGAAACGCGCACGGTGTCGGGCACGATGGCCTACACCTTTCCGAACGCGAGCGTGACGGTGATCGAGCTGTCGCGGCGCTAAAGCATTTTCCCCGATGCTGTGCAGCGCGGAACGTCTCTTCGCGCGGCTTTTCCCGCCGGAAAAGCCGCGCTCACGTCCGCTGGTCCCCGTAAACCTCTAGGGAAACTGCCTTAAGGCGCTTTCCGGATCACCAGCCCGCCCCGCTCGCGGTCTTGCTGCTCACTCATGCGCGTGGCGATCGCGAGCTCCTGTTCAGACTCCTCCTTGCGGCCCAGCTTGGCGAGCGCGAGCGCCAGATTGCGATGGGTTTCCGGGTGATCGGGCGCGAGCGCGAGCGATTGCCGGAGCAGCTTCGCCGCTTGAGGGTAATCCTTGCGCCGCAGCGCCAGCGCGCCTGAACCGGCAAGCGCGCCGGGATGGTTCGGGTCGCGCGCCAGCACAGCCGCGAATTCTGTTGCGGCTTCCGCATCATCGTGCTCCCCCAGAGCGATATCGCCCAGCTCATAACGCGATTCAGTCTGCGCGGGTTGGAGCGCGAGCGAGCGCCGCAGCTCGGCCTCGGCTTCCTGGTCCTTCAGTTCAAGGTGGAGCACCCGTCCAAGTCCGAAGTGCGCGGTCGCGTCCTCGGGCCGCAGCGCGAGATACT
>CAXTUV010000466.1:0-2863 GCA_964247445.1 uncultured Acidobacteriaceae bacterium
CCCAATGGGTGTAGGTCTGCGCTTGGACGCTCGCGACCGCCTCGGGCAGGTAGTGCTCGTAGTTGTAGTTCGACAAGAGGATGGAAACCAGGGGCCGCTCGGGCAGCGGCGGAAGCGCGATGGGCCGCAGCGCCGGCGCTTCAGCCGGGGCAGCGGGGGCGGTCGCGGGCAGGGTCGTCATCAGTAAGCCCCCGTTCCCTTGAGCACCAGCCCGGGGGTTTCGAGCAGGATCGAGATGTCAAGCAGGAGCGACCACTTCCGGGTGTACTCCAGATCGAGCCGCACCATCTCCTCGAACGGCAGCTCGGAGCGGCCCCGCACCTGCCACAGCCCGGTGATGCCCGGCTGCACCCGCGCCCGGCCCTCGGCCCACTCGGCGAAGGCCCGGCTCATGCCGTCCGCGTCCAGGTCCGAGGCGGGCAGGGGCCGCGGGCCGACCACGCTCATCTCGCCCCGGAGGACGTTGAAGAACTGGGGCAGCTCGTCGAGCGAGTACCGGCGGAGGACGCGCCCGACACGGGTCACTCGGGGGTCATGGCGCATTTTGAAGATGTGGCCCGTGCGCTCGTTCAGCTTGTCGAGCTCCGAGCGGCTGGCAAGCGTGTGCATGGACCGGAACTTGAAACAGGTGAAGTGCCGGCCGCCCTTGCCGACTCGGGGGGCGCGATAGAGAATCGGCCCGGGCGTGTCCCAACGGATCGCGATGGTGATCGCGAGCATGATGGGGGCGGCGAACAGGACGGCGAGCGAGCCGAGCAGAAGGTCGAAGCAGCGCTTCACGATCTCCTGCGTCCTGGAAAAGGTGACCGGGGTGACCTCCAGGATGGGCACGCCGTGGAAGGAGGAGAGCTCGACGCGCGACGGGCCGATGCCGAGCTCAAAGGCGTAGTGCATGGGCATGCCCATGCGCTTGCAGATCGCCCCGCAGCGCTCCAGCTCGCCGCGCGGGAGCGTGGAATTGAGCACCACGATCTGCGTCAAGGATTCACGGTTGATCAGCTCGGCCAGCTGCGGGGTCGCGCCGAGCACGGCGACGCCGTCGGCCGGCGCGCCGCCCTCCCGTTCCGGTACGATCACGCCGCGGAACACGCTCCGCCCTGGCCGGAGCGCCACCTGTTCCAAAAATGCCGCGGCAGCGGCCGCGTCGCCGACCAGAGCGGCGCGAACCGGCGGAGGCGCGAGCCGCTCGGAGCGGAGGCAGAACAGAAGAGTGAGGGCGCGGGCCAGGGCGAGGGTCAGAAAGCTCGCGGGAAGAAACAACACCATGAAGGAGCGGGATACTTCGTGGCCCAGGCTTCGGTCGAACAGGGTCAGCGAGGCGACCAGGAGACTTGCGGCAAGACTCTGTTCCAGGGTTTGGAGCAGCCCGAGGGGCCAGGAGCGCCGGGCCGGCGCGCGGTAGTGCCCGAGCCGCCAAGCGAGCGCGGACCAGAGAAGCATCAGGAGCACGAGCGACGGGGCCCAGGAAGCGGCTTCCGAAACGCGGACCTGCTGGATGGAAAACGCGTTGAGCCCGATGCGCGCGGCCACCGTCAGCGACCAGGCCGCGGCGATGGCGGCCGGGTCCGCAAGCAAGCGGAGCGCTTGGTAGAGGCGGCGGTTGTGCAGGTACATGGCCGTGGGTCTCCGTGGATCGTTGCGGCAAGGGTGGTCGCGGCAAGGGTCGTTGCGGCGCGGGCAGCTTGGCCGGGGCATACGCCCCGGCCAAGTCGGGCGGCAGGCGGGTTCTAGCGCGAAGTGACGTAGGTCAGGTAGCTCGCGTAGTGCGACGAGCGCTCGCGGTTCAGGTCGTAGCCGTTCAGGATGGTGCCGAGCACCGGCACCCCGTCCTCGGCCAGGAGCTTGCGCGCTTCTTCAAGGTCGCCGACGCTGGTTTGCCCCGCGCGGCAGACCAGGATCAACCCATCGGCGTGCCGGGCCAGGAGCCGGGCGTCGGACAGCCCGAGCAGCGGCGGCGCGTCGATGAGTACGAAGTCGTACTGCCCGCGGGCCGATGCGATCACATGGCCGAGCAGCGGCGAATGGAGCAGTTTGCCCACCGTGGTTTTCGCCTCGCCGCTCGCCAGGATGGAGACCCCGCGGAAGCCGGTCGCGCGGATGAAGGAGGCCGGCTCGGCCCGCTCGTCCTCGTCCAGCATGTCGGCCAGACCGCCCTCCGTGTCCATGCCGAACATGCGCGGCAGCGCCGGGCGGCGGAGGTCGCCGTCAATCAGGAGCACCCGGCGGCCCCCTTCGGCGAGCGACACGGCAAGGTTGGCGGAGGTGACGGTCTTGCCGCACTGAGGCAGCGGGCTGGTCAGCAGGAGCACCTTGGGCGCGTTCGCGCCGCGCCGCGAAAACAGGATCGAAGCCACGGCCGAGCGGTATGCTTCGGCCATGAAGGTTCTGTCCGCTTCCTTCCAGTGCTTCAGCATGGGGTGCTGCGCGTCGGCCGCAAGCCCCCGGAGCGCGGCGGCGGGAAGGGATTTCTGGGTTTTGGCCGCGAGCCGGGCCTCGGGAATGACGGCGAGCTCGGTGAATCCGACTCGCTGCCCGCTTTCCCCCGGCATGCGGATTGCCTGATTGCGCCGCTCGGCGATCAAAATCCATAGGGCGGACAGCACCGCGCCGAGCAGCACGGAGATCAGGCCGCAGATGGCGGGCTTGGGCGAGTACGGCAGGGGCGGCGTCTTGGCCGGCGAGACCACTCGGGCGTTGGGCGCGCGCATGGCCGCCACCACCCCGGCCTGCTTGGCCTGCTGCAGCATCGATTGGTAGACCGTGCGGTCCACATCCGCTTCGTGCTTCAAGAGGTTATAGCGCACCTGCTTGCCGCCCTGGTCCGAAACAACCGCGAGCTGCTGCTTGTAGGTCAGCTCCAGGA
>CAXTUV010000467.1:0-2851 GCA_964247445.1 uncultured Acidobacteriaceae bacterium
GTCGTGAGGAAGCGCAACCAGCCTTACTGTAAGCGCCTGCGGAGCAGCGGCGGCATTGATAAGCATGCCGATCTGTTCCCGCAACTGCACATTGAAAGTGCCATTTGAAATGGCCTGCCTAGATTTTGGCGGGATCATTGAGCACCGCAGGAGAGATCGCCATGGTTCACATCGTGCTTTTAATCCGGCCAATCTTCGTCGCACGTGATTCAGCAGCGGCTGTTGCGAGACTGCGGCGCTGTCACCGCAAAGCAGATCACTCAGGATTCGCTCCACTGATAATAATTCCCATACGCGATAATGAATGTAACATAGGCGACTTCGTGAAGGTTAATTCGGCAGAAAAGGAATTCATCTGGTTCGGGAACTGGCTGGCCGTTGACTTTATCAATACCAGTCCGGGATCAGAGCTGCATCCGGCAGACAAGCTGCCGGATGCTCAGGCCTTCAAGCGCTGGCTGATCGAGGGAGGCGTCGCAGGTGCCGACTCGATTCTGCTTGACAGCGAAAACAGGGATCGTTGCTGGAGTTTTGCGCTGGCCTACCGGGCTCTTCTCCGGCGCGGAGTCGCAGCCCTTGCTGCCGGGCAGGCTCTACCGGATGCTCTTGTTCCGAAGACAAACATGCTTCTTGCCGAGCCTGATAATGCAGACCGCATTGTTGAGGAGGACGGAGCTTTCCGTCTTGCGACAGCGCCGAAGTTTCAGTCGCCCCGCACGCTCGTGATTCCAGTGGCGCGGTCATTCGCGAAGCTCTTGATCGAGGCGGATCAGGCGCGCCTGCGCGAGTGCAGGAATCCGATGTGCGGGCTTTACTTCTATGACAGCAGTAAAAGCGGTACACGCGCCTGGTGCAGCCTTGGCCTTTGCGGCAACCGATCGCGAGTTGCGGCGTTTCGTCGCAAACAGACGCAGTCGGCGGTTTATGAGAGTGGCGCGCAGAGCCGCCCGGACTAGGCTGAACTGTAGGCGATCCCTCGTTCCTTGTGTAATCGCCTATTTGTGGTAGAACTGTTACAAGCGTCAGGGTGGAACTACAGATACAGTGCTGGTCATGGCAGGAATGATTAGCAAATTCGATGTGGACGGCTACACGCTTGTCACCGGGCAAAGACCGGGGTACGCCTGAAATAGGCTTGCTGCCGTGGGCCGTATTCGCGAAAAAGGAGAATAGCTACGGCGTCCAGCTCGGTCCACCATATAAAACCGTATGCAAAACTACAGCCCCTTACGCGGCGTGCCGCAGATGCGGCGCTGCGCTACGGTCTGGTTCTCGTCATCATCTGGTTTGCATTGATGAAGTTCACGCACATCGAGGCTGTCGGCATCCAGCCGCTGGTTTCAAAAAGTCCGCTGATGAGCTGGATGTACCGCTTTTTCACAGTACAGCAATTCTCAAACGGGCTTGGCTGCGTCGAATTGGCCGTCGCGCTCCTGATAGCGCTGAGGCCGATCTCCGCTAGAGTTTGTGCGATCGGCAGCCTTGCCGCAGGCGGCATGTTCTTGACGACGCTTTCCTTCCTGGTTTCTACGCCAGGCTGGGAGCCCAGTCTCGGCGGCTTCCCGGCGCCGTCGCTGACGGTGGGTGAATTTCTGATCAAGGACATCGTGCTTCTGGGAGCATCGTTCTGGTCTTTGGCCGAGGCCTGGGGCGCGGCACTGCGAAACACGCCCACTCATATCGATTCATAGCTGCCCTCCGTTCAGATGGAAGGAGTATCACGTTGGCCTGGTTCTATCTGCTTCTCGCTGGAATTTTTGAAGTGAGCTTCACCACCGCCCTCCGTTACATCCACGGCTTTCGGAATCTGCAAGCCACAGCAGGGTTTCTCATATCCGTGTCCTTAAGTCTTGTGTTCCTCGAGATCGCGAGCAAAACGATTCCCTTGGGAACGGCTTACTCCATATGGACAGGTATCGGAGCGGTCGGCACCGTAGGTATCGGCATGATCTGGTTTCATGAGCCGGCCACCGTCGTTCGCGGCCTTTTCATCGCCGGCATTATAGGGTGCACGATCGGGCTCAAGCTCACTGCGGATCGATAGTGATCCCTCTCCGGCATTTCGCACTCTGGAACTGCGGCTTTCCAGTGCACGTACAGAGTAAGAGTGCTGGCTGCTGATTGCCCGCGGCACCTACATGTCCGCTTTGGAGAGGGTCAAGATGAACGTCCGCCACCCTGGCTTCCTGATCACTTTCGTCATGCTTGTTTGGGCAAGCATCGCGGGCAGGCTGGCTGCGCAGCCCTCGCCGCAAACTGCCGTGAACGTCGCAGCGTCCAACCAGGGAGCGCAGGAGGCTCCCGCGCCTCCGAAGCCGCAGCGCTCATTCGACGCGTCCTTCATCGACCGAAGCGTCAGCCCCTGCGATAGTTTCTACAAGTATGCCTGCGGCGGGTGGACCAAGCAGAATCCAGTCCCTCCGGACCAGGAGAGAGTCGCGGTCTTCGGCCAGACGGACGACCGAAACTTCTATCTGCTGTACCTCCAGCTGAAGCAAGCGGCCGAGTCGCCGCAAACGCCGCTCGAAAAGCAGTACGGCACTTTCTACGCCGCCTGCATGGATGCCGACCAGGCAAACCGGCTCGGCGCGAAGCCCATAGAGGCAACGCTGGCCGCCATCGATGCGCTCACGAGCAAAGCGCAGATCGCTGGCTTGCTCGGCGACCGAGACCTGCTTGGCGCGGGCTTGTTCTCGCTCACCGTGACGCAGGACGACCAGGACGCGCGAAAGCAGAACCCGACCCTGAAGCAGGACGGCTTGACGCTGCCGACGCCTGACTAAGACATCAGATCCGGCGAGCAGCAATCATATACACTAACCGCCTACAGGCAGTACCGGGCAGCAATTTT
>CAXTUV010000468.1:0-2848 GCA_964247445.1 uncultured Acidobacteriaceae bacterium
ACCTTTACCTCGAAGTCATCGAGGAGCAGGCGGAGCAGGGTGTTGACTACTTCACCATCCATGCCGGCGTGCTGATTCAGTACGTGCCCATGGTCGCGAAGCGCATCACGGGCATCGTGAGCCGCGGCGGCGCGATCATGGCGCAGTGGATGACCGCGCACCACAAGCAGAACTTCTTGTACGAGCACTTTGACCGCATCACCGCGATCATGGCCAAGCACGACGTAAGCTACTCGCTTGGCGACGGGCTACGCCCCGGCTGCGTGGCCGATGCTTCGGACGAGGCGCAGTTCGCGGAGCTGAAGACATTGGGCGAGTTGACGCGGCAGGCGTGGAAGTCCGACGTGCAGGTGATGATCGAAGGGCCCGGCCACGTGCCGCTCGACAAGATCCAGGAGCAGGTCGAGAAGGAAGTGGAGCTGTGCGACGGCGCGCCGTTTTATGTCCTGGGGCCGCTCGTGACCGACATCGCCCCCGGCTACGACCACATTACCTCCGCGATCGGCGCGGCGATGATCGGCTGGCATGGCGCGTCGATGCTTTGCTATGTGACGCCGAAGGAGCACCTGGGACTGCCGAACGAGAAGGACGTGAAGGACGGGATGATCGCCTACAAGATCGCCGCCCACGCGGCCGACATTGCCCGCCACCGCCCCGGCGCGCGCGATCGCGATGATGCGATCTCCTACGCGCGCTATACCTTTGACTGGGAAAAGCAGTTCGCGCTATCGCTCGACCCGGAAACAGCCCGCGCCATGCACGATGAAACGCTGCCGGACGACTACTACAAGGAAGCGGCGTTCTGCTCGATGTGCGGGCCGAAGTTCTGCTCGATGAACTGGTCGTCGAAAGTGGATGAGTTTAATAAGGAAGTGCACGGTTTGGAGAAGCGGGACCTGTCGGGGTTGGTGACGTTGCAGGCGGGGATGTTGGGGGCTGCGCGCTGAACTGGACAAGATTCTCAGGATTGTTGAACAGGATGGTGATGTCTTGCACGCGACAGTACAGACTGCGAAAGGCCCTTGCACCGTATTTGCTAATTTGTCGCGGATGCAGGATCAGCTCACCCTGACGAAGGTGCATGTCGAAGGAGCGGGTCTGACACGAAGTCTTATTCGCAAAGCCGCTCGGGAACTCGCCGAGGCGGAGGGCGCTGCGACTATCATCATCCAAGGCGGCGTAAGGACGTCCGGGGCGCGTCCGGGAAGCACGCCAAGCCCGATTAAGGTGGAGGTTCAGTCATGATCGTCGCAGTCACAGGCTGGAACACGGGGTTTCAGAAAGTGCGGTTCGCGGAACTGCTTCGTCGCGATCTTGGGTACTCCCTTTCAAGAGCTAAAGCTGCGACGGATTCGGTTCTCGACGATTACTGTCTTGAGCTCGATGTGCAAGCAACGCAATGCGATGACTTATTGCCTCGGCTACAGGAGCTCGGGGCAAAGGTTACCGTCAAACCTGAGGCTTGATTGCGCGGCAACTATCTCGCTGGTTTGCTGCTGATTGCTTTCTCGACAAGCCACATCAATCCGCAAATCAGCGCGAAGTCCGCCAACGCCAAGGGAAGCAGACTTGCACGTGATGAGTATTTGTCCATCCAAGGTACATAAAGGATAAGTGGAAGCTGCAGTAGCCCAGATACGAGCACCGCTACCCAGAATAGGACAGACCGACGCAACTGCCAATACACCTTTACGGCTACAAGCAGAATTCCAAAACAGGTCCAAGCTCCGACCGCCTGCTTTGGAAATCCCAGGTACAGGAGAAAAGCCGGCAACGGCAAAGTGCACAGCATAACTTTGTACACCCAAGCTTGCGTCAGGGTATCAAGGCCTCGGGCTAGATCCTGCGAACTTTGAGATTTAGATTCCATAAAGGGGGCCCACCCTCACCGGCTGATCTCCTTCTGGTGTTTGTCCAACTCAAAGATACTCTGCGCGTACGGCCTCAACTCCTCGCTGATGGTATTCATCGTCCCGATCAGAACCAAGTTCACGTCCTCGTTCTCGACCAAATGCTGCACCACCTCGTGGAAGTCGCTGTCACCGGCAGCCAGAAACAGCGTGCTCCACTTCTTCTTTCCGTAGGACCGCATGAGGTGGAAGGCCAGCCCGACATCCACCGCCTTCTGCGTGGTCTGCTCGTAGTGGACGCCGGTCGCGGGGTGCATGACCGGGCCGCCGCCCATCTGCGCCGGCCAGTAAAGCGAGCGCTTCTGCGTCCAGTAGAGCTTGACCCGCAGCCCGGGGCCGCCCGGCGGTGGAAACGCAAGCGCGTTGTGAAATGAGTTCAGTTTGGAAGTCGAGGGATCAGGGTCGGCGCTGAAGTAGTAAGCGTCCTCAATCCGATCTCCGGCGGATTGGTTCAGGTAAGTAGTCTCAAGCAAGCCGCGCAACTTAATGTAATCTAACTTTGTCTGGTTATAGAGTGAGTTCCAAGCTTTCATCACATACGAGCCGTCCACAAACCAAGCCGCCTTCATTCCGTTCCTTTCTCGATACCTAACTCCCGCAATAGAAACGCGTAATCAAAAGCTATCTCCCGGAGATAATCATAGCGTCCGCTCGCCCCGCCATGGCCCGCTGTCATATTGGTGTGCAGGAGCACCGGCTTCTCACCCCGGTTCACCACACGGAGGCGGGCGACATACTTCGCAGGCTCCCAATACATCACTTGCGAATCATAGAGCGAGGTCTTCACCAGCATCGCCGGATACGATCCCTCGCGCAAATTGTCATACGGCGAGTAACTCAGCATCGTTTCAAACGCTTCCTGCTCGTTCGGGTTTCCCCACTCCTCGTACTCCGGAACGGTCAGCGGCAGCGAGGCGTCCAGCATGGTATTCATCACG
>CAXTUV010000469.1:0-2843 GCA_964247445.1 uncultured Acidobacteriaceae bacterium
ATTGGGACGCGGGGGTGGAAGTGCAACCCATGCGCCTCGGCATCCGCCCTGTTCGCCGAGGCGCGACCATCACCTTCCCGCTCGCGGGCCCCGCGAAGCTCACCATCACGCGCCCTGGCGACCACTTCGCCGAAGCCGACATGCTGTTCCTCTTCGCGAACCCGCCCGAAACCACGCCAGTGCCGCCTGGAACCCGCGTGTACGGCCCCGGCGTTCATCGTGAGTCCATCGACGCGCGGTCCGGCGACCGCATTTATCTCGCCCCGGGCGCGGTTGTGTTCGGCTCGCTGAACCTGTGGCAGGTTCACGACGTCAAGGTTTGGGGCCGCGGCATGATCGTTTACGACGGCCCGCAAACAGCCACGGACGACACCGGCTACTTCAGCCGGCCGAACTGGCACGTCATCGTGATGCGGGACGCGCACAATATCGAGATCGACGGCATCACGACGATCGTCCGCAGCCGCACCTGGCAGATCCAGATAAAGGATTCGCGCGGCATCGGTTTTTATAACTTCAAGGCGGTCGCCGGAACGAGAGCCGACGCCAACCAGGACGGGATGGACTGGCTCGGCGGCGGCGATACCACGGTGCGCGATTCGTTTTTTCGCGCGTCGGACGATGTGTTCGCTGCCTACGGCAACTGGGACGGCTATACCCCGGAACTGCTGCGCAAACCCGGACCGGACGTGACCAATATCTCGATTGAGAACACCGAAGTCTCGACTTCCATCTCCAACATCGTCCGCATCGGCTGGCCGGAGAAGGAGTTTTCAAGCGCCCACTTCCACATGCGCGGGATCGATGTGCTGCACGCGGGCTACGGCGACTGTAAGGTCCCTTTCGCTTTCTTCGAGCTGTGGGCCGACCCGGGCGGCCTCGGCCGGCACACGGACTATTCCTTCGAGAACATTCGCCTGGAGGACTGGTACTCGCTCATCCAAATCCGTTATCCCAATCCCGCGGTGCGCGACGTGCGTTTCAAGGACGTGTGGGCGCTTGACTCGCCCGGCATGGTCGCCCCCGCCCTGAGCGGGCAGGTGCGGCAGGTATCGCTTGTTGACACGGTTGCAACCGAGGGCCGCCCCACCGAAATCCTGAACGGCGCGTACGGCCCGGAAACCGAGCCGAACCCGTTGGACGTGAGCTTTACCTATTCGGCCGGCCTGCTCCGACCCGGGCAGCCGGTCAGCTTCACGGCTGCCGCCCCCGAAGCATCGGGCCGCCGCTTCGAGTGGCTGTTCGGCGACGGCACCCGCGCCTTCGGGCATTCCGTGCGGCACAGCTTTCCCGATACGGAGGGCACCCTGCTCGACGACTCCGGCCGCTTCCGGGTGTTGCTGCATATCTCCGGCGGCCTCACGGACCTAGGTGCCGCGGGCCCGGAAAGCTGGCACGTGGAGCCACTGGTGGTCAGCACCAACCCGCTCGTGCCTACGGTCGTGGGCACAGCCGCAGACCTGGTGCTCTGGTACCCGCACAAGGGGGATGCTTTCGCATCCTCCCGCCCCGGCAAGCAGGACCACGTCATTACAGTTCCCGCCGACGGCGGCTACACCTTCACGATCCTGACCCGCGCCCCGGCCCGGGTCTCGCTCGACGGCCAGCCGGCAGTAGCGAGCCCCAAACCGCGCCCAGTGGTCTGCGACTCGCCCGAAGCCGCCGCGCAGCCGGTACGCCTCAGCGCCGGGCTGCTCGCGGGTAAGCATGTGCTGCGCGTCGAAACCGCTCCCGGCGCGCCCGCCCCCGTCCTGCTGTGGGAAGGGCCGGGCGTGCCACGGCAGTTGCTGGAAGCCGCTCCGCAGTAGCGTGTGATTTAATGTCCGTAGCGAAAACGAAAGCAGCCCGATGGATGTGACCCCACCGGGCTGCGCTAGGCTGTCGCTTTCGTGACAGCCGCACCATGGCTACAACTGCCGCCCAGAACCGCCAATCAAGCGCGATCTGGACTGTGCAGTGCACCCAACTGGACGTTTGTGCGTCCATAGGCCACCTCCAGCATTGGAACCGGCGTACCCGCCTGGTAAGCGAGTACGCCGGTCAGGCCGATCGTCTGGCCCATCTCGGGTACCGCCTCACACTCTGCTGAAGGTGCCTCCAGACTACCGGTCGCCGCGCGGCTTGCCTACTTACCTTGGTCACTCCGGCTTGCGTAAGTTCGTGGCTTATTGTCAGCGAAGGCTCCCAACCCGCACTGCCCCACGCTTTACCCTTTCCCCTCCACCCTCTACCCTAGTTCCTGTATGCAATTCCGCACCGGCAACGAAATCCGTGAAATGTTTCTTCGCTTCTTCGAGGAAAAAGGGCACCGCCGCGTCCACTCCTCTTCGCTCGTCCCGCAGGGCGACCCGACGCTCCTGTTCACCAACGCCGGGATGAACCAGTTCAAGGACGTCTTTCTCGGTCTGGAGCAGCGCACCTACAATCGCGCGACGAGCTCGCAGAAGTGCGTCCGCGCCGGCGGCAAGCACAACGACCTTGAAAACGTCGGCTTCACCCGCCGCCACCATACCTTTTTCGAGATGCTGGGAAACTTCTCCTTCGGGGATTATTTCAAGGCGGATGCGATTGCGTATGCCTGGGAGCTCGTCACCTCCGAGCAATGGTTCGGGCTCGATCACGGCTGTATGTCACGATCTTTGCCGGGGAGAACGGTGTCCCGCGCGATGCTGAGGCGTATGACCTATGGCTGGCCCAAGGCGTCCCGCCCGAGCGTATCTTCGAGATGAGTGCGAAAGATAACTTTTGGCAGATGGGTGAAACCGGACCGTGCGGACCTTGCTCGGAGATCTTCTACGACTTAGGCGTGGAAGCAAGCGATACGGGCGAGGGCAGGCCGTTTC
>CAXTUV010000470.1:0-2835 GCA_964247445.1 uncultured Acidobacteriaceae bacterium
AGACTGCCGTGGTGTGCCTGACCGACGGCGCTGCCGGCAGCTACCGAGAGCCCGGCCAATCCGACGAAGCACTGGCAAAGCAGCGCCGCGAAGAGTTCACCCATGCCTCGCGCGTGCTGCGGGTGGGTCGGGCGGAGCTGCTTTCCTACACAGACGGCAAGCTCCGCGACGAGCCGTTTCAGCCGATAGTGGAAGTGCTGGTCGGCGTTTTGCGCCGGCTGCGCCCGCATGTGGTGCTTACCTTCGGCGCGGAAGGCGGGGTCAATCTTCATCGCGATCACACCGTGGTTTCGCTCGCCGCCACAGCCGCGTTTCACTGGGCGGCGCGCGAAGGGATGTTTCCGGAAGCGGGTAGGCCCTGGGCCGCGCAAAAGCTCTATTACGCCGGCACACCCTTTCTTTCGAACGAGGAGGAGCAGGCTCGAGCCACGGCCGCGCGGACGCCAGCTTCCTTGTATTTTCGGCTCCCGGAATGGGCGGCGGAGCGCAAGCGCGAGGCTTTCCGGCAGCACGGCTCGCAAGCGCCATTGCTGGCCAAAGTCGAGGCCCATTTCGGCAATGTCTTTCAGGAGGAAACCTACCTGCTCGCGGCGGCCCGGCGGCCCCTTTCGGCAGAGCGGGATATTTGGGACGGGGTCGAAGAAGACTAGGGTAGTGTTCCTGGTGCTGTGAAGCAGGGAGAGGGTCTCTCCATGATTTCCCGCCGGGACACCGCGCGCGCAGCAGCTTGCCCCTTCTACACCTCTATGGAAACCGCTTTAACGCGGCACCAGCAATCGCCCTTCCAGCGCCGCCTCCTGCTCTTCCGGGGAGCTTAGGCCGCCGAAGCGACGGTCGCGCGCGCTGAAGGCCTCCAACGCTTCCAGCAGGTGTATGCCGCGGAAGTCCGGCCACAACCGTCCGGTGACATAGATTTCGCTGTAGGCGATCTGCCACAGGAGGTAATTCGAAATGCGCATCTCGCCCGAGGTGCGGATCAGCAGATCCGGATCGGGCATTTCGCGGGTATACAAGTGACGGGCGATGTCCTGCTCGGTTAACTGCTCCGGCCGCAGAACACCCTCGGCGATCTCGCGGGCAAGGCCGCGCACAGCATCGACCAGCTCGGCACGCGCGCCGTAGTTCAGGGCAAGAGTCAGCGTTGTGCCGGTGTTCGCGGCTGTGGCTTCAGCGGCCCACTCCATGCGCTCCCGTACCTCAGGGGGCAGTTCGCGCGTGCGGCCGATGTACTGGATGCGTACGTTGTTGTCGTTCATGCGCGCTACGTTGCCGGTCAGGTAGTTCGACAGCAGGCGCATGAGGAACGAGACCTCAAAACGAGGGCGGCGGAGATTGTTTTCAAGCGAAAATGCGTACAGCGTCAGCCAAGGCAGGTTAATGCGCGAGGCGGTTTCAACCACATACTGCACCGACTCCGCGCCTTGCTTGTGCCCGACGAAGCGCTTCATGGATCGCTTGCCGGCCCAACGGCCGTTGCCGTCCATGATGATGGCGACGTGCTCGGGAAGCCGCTCCGGGTCAAGACGGCGGTACACCGCTGCCTCGTCCGCGGAAAGCTCATGGATGCGGCTGGACTGGTCAAGCGGCAACGGCAAACCTCAATACAGACGCTAGCATAGCGCACCCGGCGCCGGTGCCGCTCATGCGCGCGCCAGACGGGGCCGGCCTGAAACTGTTTCGCGGGCCATGTCGCGGGCGTGGCGTAGGATCAGTTGCTGCTGGAACGGGCTTAAACGCGCGGCGAGGGGAAGCAGCTCACGCGTCCACGGGTCCGCGCTGACCGCGAGGAGCGCATCCGCGCGCCGGGAGCGTCCGTCACGCAGGAGCGCGGTCATGGGCGTGCCGAGGGCCGCGGCAAGCCGTTGGAGCGAGGAAAGCGTGGGCAGGGCCTTGGCGTTCTCGATTTTTGAGATGTAGGTACGAGGCACCTCCATGCGATTGGCGAGCTGCCGTTGGCTCAGGCCTTTTTCGCGGCGCAGCGAGCGCACGGCTGCGGCGACATCGGCCTCTTCGCGCGCCGGGGCGATGACGGGACGCATGGGCGCGGGAAGCGGCAGCGGCTCATCCAGTTCGAGCGGCTTGCGGCAGCGACGGCAGTTGCCGCCCGAACCGCGAAACTGCACAAGCTGGCATCGTTCGCAGCGCAAGACCTCGCGCGTTTCAAGAGTAGCCAGGGTTGTTGCCATAGATTGTGTACGGAGCGCCAGAGCAAGCGTACCGAAATGGTGCGGAAACCTCGTTTACCTTGCGCTCGCCGCTAAGTGAAGTCAAGGCTTGAAAGTCGCTCACAGTACTTTCGTAATGTGAGGAAAACCGTGGTCCGCTGTAGGTTGGAAAAGCGCTTCCGCGAGCGCGGGGCCCGATGGGTGTTGGGTTTAGCAGAGGCGTTCTACCGAAGTCGCCGTGTGCATTTCTGCTGAAATTTTCTTTCGATGGGCGGATGGGGCTGTGGCTTCTTCGGCGGAAAAAGCCGCGCCAAGATAATCTATGCGTAATGCTGCATCGGGAGAAACGCACAAACGCCCTGCTAACACAAAACCATTGTCTCTTGCGAAAGTAGGATAAAGAACATGGTCGAGCTTTCCATGGATTTATCCTTGCGGCCCGCTTGCCTCTGCGGCGATGCAAAGCCTGCGGCCCTCGTTCACTTCTTCAGGTAAGGCCTAACTGGCCTCCGGCGAAATCTCCTTCTCGCCGACAGCCGACCTAAGTAGAACGCCGGCTTGGCCGCCATCTCATTTTCTCAAGCCCGGCTCTATTCTGGACAGGTGAGCCCTTCCGCAGCGCCTGCCCGCCGACGCACCCGCCGCAAACAGAACACCTCGAATGTCCGTG
>CAXTUV010000471.1:0-2832 GCA_964247445.1 uncultured Acidobacteriaceae bacterium
TGATCCTACCCCGCTCGCGCCAGCTGCGCTGGATGCTCCTGTATGTCGGCATGCCGCTGCTGCTTTTGTTCTTGTGGGACGTGGGCGTGGTCGCGGCCTATCAGGTGGTCGGCTGGAAGTGGGTGTCGCTGCCCAATGTACCGCTGAGCCTATTCGGGGGCGCGCTTGGGGTCATTGTCGGCTTCCGGAACAACTCCGCCTATGGCCGCTGGTGGGAAGCCCGGACCCTATGGGGCTCCATCGTGAACAACACGCGGTCGATCGCGCGGCAGGTGGTCAGCGTGGTACAGGCCAAGGAGCCGGGAGAAACGTCGGCGCTCGACGCCATGCGTGTCAAGCTGGTGCACTACCAGATTGCCTACGTCCACGCGCTGCGACAGCAGCTGCGCGGGCTGGAACCGTGGGACGAGCTCCGGCGCGTGCTGCCCGAGGACTGGGAAAGCCTGCGCGGCTGCAAGAACATCCCGCTTGAAATCCAGCGCCGCTGCGGCCTGTGCCTAAAGGAGTGCCGCGACCGCAACTGGCTCGACGCGCTGCACTGGGCCGCCATGGATACCAGCCTCAACGACCTAGCCGACGCCCAGGGCGGGACGGAGCGCATTAAATCCACCCCGATGCCCAAGCAGTACGACTTCTTTCCGGAGCTGTTCGTCCGGCTGTACTGCCTGCTGCTGCCGTTGGGCTTGGTGGGGAACATGGGCTGGTTTACCCCGCTCGGCTCGACCTTGGTCGGCTTTATGTTTCTTGCGCTCGATAAGATCGGACGCGACCTGCAGGAACCTTTCGAGAATACTGTTTACGACGTCCCGCTCACGGCCATTTGCGCCACCATTGAGACCAACCTGCGCCAACTGCTGGGCGAGCACGACCTGCCGGTACCGGCCCAGCCGGTCAAGGGTGTGTTGTGGTGAGGTTTACTGGTGCCCACCCTCCAAACTGATCTCAATCTTCACGTCATCGCCGAGCGCCGCGTCGCCCGAGGATTTGAGTGTTCCATTCCAGTTAAGTCCATAGTCCTTGCGGTTGATGGTGGTCGTTGCTTCAAAGCCGCGCGAGCGGGTCTTGCCGTCATTGCCGAGCTGCTCCTTGCTCGGCGCTTCAACCTTGAGCGTGACTGGTTTGGTCACGCCGTGCAGCGTCAGGTCGCCGTCCACGTCAAAGCCGTCGCCGTCCTTCTTCACGGACTTGCTCTTGAAGGTCATGGTGGGGTATTTAGCTGCGTCGAAGAAGTCAGCGGTCTTCAAGTGAGCATCCCGCTGTTCCACTCCGGTGTTGACGGTCGAAACATCGATCACCGCATCCACGCTGGACTTTGCGAGATCGGCTTCGTCGTAGACCACCGTGCCTTTGAAGTCGCCGAACCTACCGTGGACGTTGGAGATGCCGAGATGTCGGATGGAAAAGTCAGCCTCGGAGTGCGTCGGATCGATCTTGTAAGCAACCGGCTCAGCTTGGGCCGCCACTACGGCACAAACGGAAAGACAAGGAAGAAGACGCGCTGCATGGAAGCTCCTTACGTCGCACTCAAAGGCGCAAAACAGGATTGTTATAACACGCTTTTCGTATTACACAATCAAGTTTTGTCTCATTACATATCGATGGGGGTACGCGCGGTTTCCAGCAGTGTGAGTAACTCCCGTAAATCTTCATCTGAAATGCGCGCCAAGTGCTGATCCGCGTAGTGGATGGAAGGCTCATCCAACGCATCGAGAACCCGGAGTCCTTCTTCGGTGATGACGGCTTTTACAAGGCGACGGTCCGCGGCATCGCGGGTGCGGTTCGCCAACCCTGCCGCCGCCATGCGGTCCAATAGGCGCGAAACATCCGGCACCGCCGTGATGAGTCGTGCCGCGATCTCATGCCGGCATAATCCGGACGGACCCGCGCCGCGAAGAATCCGCAGCACATTATATTGAGTCAGGGTGATGCCGTAAGGACGGAGCCGCTGCTCCCAAGCATGGTTCAAAACGCTGGCAGTCCGGGCAATCGCCAGCACGGCTTCCTGGCGCAAACTTGTGAAGGGCCTGCCCTGCTTCAACTCCTGCTGCAGGCGGCTCGTCATGCGTGTGTACTTACCCTGGAAAGCCTTGGAGGGGATTGGTGGAGCTAAGCGGGATCGAACCGCTGACCTCCTCGTTGCGAACGAGGCGCTCTCCCAGCTGAGCTATAGCCCCAAGAAACGACTGCTTGCCGCTGTCGATTGTGTCCCATCGTAACAGCACAGGGCAAGGCGGTAAAGCATGTTCCTGTTTTGCGGAGACCAAGGGTCATATTCTATGAAAAAAAGTGTTGACCCGTGCATGACGAGCAGTTAGGGTCTTGAAAGTGTGCTAAGGAGACAGCGCCTTGCACGGCGCAGGCGCTCAATCCAGTCGTGATAAAGCTGCATTCCGTCCAGTAAAGCAATGGAGTTTTCGTATCCATTTGGATTAGGTTTGCGTCCAATAAAGCGTTCCGGGCTTCATCGGTTCGGTGCATGCGCGTTTCAGTGTAGGACTCGCATACCGGTGAGCTTCGGCCGGGACGGCTTCGCGCACTTGTTTTTTGAATCTGTAAAGAAGGAGTATTGCCGAGCATGCGCTCAGACTTAATCTTCGGGGCTCTCGCCCACCTTGAAAATCGGTACCAGCTTTGCCAGTTGGCCTCCAAGGCGACACGCAAGCTGCATAAACCGAACACCCGTCTTCAAGACACCACCAATGATGTCCTGATTCGGTTCCACACGGATAACCCGGCTTCCTCGGCTGTGGCAGAAATGCCGGAAGCCGTTGATGAGCAGCGCCGCGCAGCATAAGCGCGGCCTGCTGTTCCGGCATTCCCCACCTTTTCATC
>CAXTUV010000472.1:0-2825 GCA_964247445.1 uncultured Acidobacteriaceae bacterium
GTGGGCCTGTGGCGCAGCTGGGAGCGCGCTTCCATGGCATGGAAGAGGTCATCGGTTCGATCCCGATCAGGTCCACCAATGAAATCAGCAGCTTAGATCTGCCTTGAAGAACAAGCAGGGACACAGCGCGCAGGATAGCAAACAAGCTCTTCCAAGTGGAAGTTCTCTTGCTGGGCGTGTGCGCTCAAACCATGAGAGCTGATGTATGCTCCAGAGCGAGCCTCTTGGCATCCGTATCGCCTGAATGTAGAGGTCCATTGTTACCCGGCTGTTGGCATGGCGAAGCAGTTCTTGGGTGACCTTGATGTCTACCTGCTTGGATTGCAGCAGCGTTGCCAAGGAGCGACGGAAGGTATGCCAGCCAATTCGTTTTCCGTGAATACCCGCTCTTTCCGCAGCCGGGCGAAGCTCGCGCATCAAAGCCGAGTCAAACCAGTAGGGTGAACGGCCGCTTGTTTCAACCGAGGCGAAAACCCAATCTTGGTCACCCGGATAGAAGCATTGCTTGCGCCATGCCGCCAGGAATGCCGTCGGGGAGGAGTGAATGGGTACTCCCGCTCGACTGGCTTCCGTTTTGAGCTTCGTCACTTTCAGGCCGACTAGCCCCCGTACAGGAGTAATACGGTTCTGGTCGAAACTGATGTCCTCCCACTTGAGGCCTCGAACTTCGCTGCGCCGCAAGCCGGTCATCGCCGCCACGAGTACAGCGACGCGGATTGCAGGAGTAGTAATGCCGGGCATAAGCGCTTTGATCTCGGCCAATGTGAGAATGTCAGGTTTAGCTTTGCGCTTTGCTCCTTGCCGGACGCTGTGCATCGGGTTAGCTGCAATCATCTCCCAACGAATGCCATGCTCGAATAAGGACGACATTAGCCCCTTTATTTTGGCTTTTGTCCCGGGTGCATACGGCAGTGAATGCAGCCAGCGCTCGACGGCTACGGGTTTGATGTCCTCCAGAAGGATCTTGCCCCATTGCGGCAAAGCGTATGCAGGAACCATGACGAGGTAGTTGCTGATAGTAGTTTCGGAACGATCTATCGCGGGATTGCGCAGCTCATTGACTTGAAAATGACCCCAAAGGTCAGTAAATGTCGGTTTCTGAAGCCGCTGCTCCCGCGCGTTGATCTCCGCGCGTACGTTTTCAACGGCGCTGGTCGCGGCTGCCTTTGTGCGACAGCGCTCGACGTCGCCGATCACACGCTTGCGCGCGACCCGGACCCCGTCCGCATCCGTCTCCCGGTAGCGGAAGACCCAAACGTCCGGACCCTTGGCGCGCTACACGGTCCCTGTTGATAGTGAGTGCTGGACATGCGTTAGCTCCTGCGCCCACCGGGCTGGCAGGTCGACTCTACCACGCGCCGGTCAATCCAAGCTTCGAAATCCGAAAGGCGGAAGCGCCAATGCTTGCCGTAGCGAAACGCGGGCAGGCGGCCTTGGCGGGCGTCCCGAACCACTGTTTTCGGATGAACGCGGAGGATCGCCGCCACATCCTCGGCGGTCAGGAGCGGCGTGTAGACGCGGGCGGCGGCTTGCGGTGGAAGAGAGGCGGGGAAGGGAGGCAGTTTTGGCATGAAGGCCAATACCGACCTCCTCGCCCGCGTTCAAATTGTGAGCAAAGATTTTTGCCGAATTTCGGCCGATGCTCGGGATCGATGTCGACCCACTCTACCGTGGCCAATCTTAATCGTACAGCTCACATAGCCGCGGCCCTCTCAGGTTGACAGCTTCGGTACATATAAGCGGCTGACGCTGCCCAATAGGCAAGTTGGTGTGGGCGCGACGACAACGGCAATATATCGGCAGGCAGCGGGAGAACGGTGTCCGGGCGATGCAAGTCTGCGCTATGCCGTTTCCGCTCCGCATTAGATGAGCAGCCGAGCCTGGAGCTAGGCAAGTCGGAGGCTCAGGTCAAGCCGCTGCACCGCGTCCGGCGGCAAAAGGGCAAGCAGGTCCAAGCAGCGGTCCGCCGACTGCTCCAGCCCGGGCGCGTGCCGCCCGCACTAGGCGATGACCACGTTGCGCGTACCTTCGAACTGCTTTTCGACCATGCTGTCGGCGTGCAGCCCTGCGGCAAACAAGGGAAAGCCGGGGCGCGGGGCGGCGCGTGACACGTGAACGGAGCGGATGGGCTTGTGCATAAAGCTTGTGTACCGCCCTTGTTTGCGCTTTGGCAGATGCCAGGCGTAACGTGCACGGTACTGTCGTCATGCTTCCTGCAGCCCCGGGTTCGTGTTGGCCTGGCAAACGAGGCCATGGCTAAGAACAGTAATTTCCTGGTACCTGTTCACAGAGCATTTCATTCGGGCCTGCGAAGCTGTCCTTTTGTTATGGCTGGAGCAAGAAACAACCTCTTACTTATATGTAAGCGCCTATGCACCGACTGGTTTCCCCAGCAGCTGCCGGACGGGACTTACCACATCCCGCAGACTGTGACCGAGCTTATGGAAGCAGTGCACCGCAACAACCTGGACCCAAGCCGGTTCTGGATGATGCATGTCGGACTGACGCCTTGGACGGAGATTTCCAAAGCAATCGCTGCCGCGGAAGGGCGTGATACGCCCAACGGCAGCCTGCAATGGAAGCTGTTTAGTGGACAGGAACTACGCTCTTCCAGCCTCCATGTCAGTCTGTTCAGGCCTGCAATCATGCCTGGAGCTCTACTCAATTGCACATCAGCAAACCGGTACGCCAGCTTGCTTCCCCTTGTCTCACGAGCACTGGCGTAACGGAAACGCGATTTCGCCCCTAATCCCGGGCCATCCAGCTTCCCTTGCAGCTGCTTCCACCAGCAAAGAGAGGCCGGGGGAGCGCCTCCGCACCACCTC
>CAXTUV010000473.1:0-2811 GCA_964247445.1 uncultured Acidobacteriaceae bacterium
CCTCCAGGCAGGCGACCCGGCGCTGCTCGATGAGCTGATCGTCGAGTACCAGCACCGGCTCCTGCGCTACCTGCTATACCTCACCGGCTCCCGCGAGCTGGCGGAGGACCTGTTTCAAGAAACCTGGATGCGCGTGCTCCAGCGCGGCCGCCAGTTCAACGGCAGCGCGCGCTTTGATACCTGGCTGTTCACGATCGCGCGCAACCTGCTGATCGACTTTCGCCGACGCCGCACCATGGCGAGCCTGGACGACCTGACGAGCCGCGAGGACGATCGCCCTTACGAGGCTCCCAGCCCCGACCCCAGCCCGCTTGACACCCACCTGCGCGGCCAGAACAGCGTGCTCGTTGCCGAAGCCCTGCTCACCTTGCAGCCGCTGCATCGCGAGGTACTCGTCTTACGCTTTCACGAAGACTTGCCGCTGGAGCAAATCGCGTCAGTAACCGGCGCGCCCTTGTCCACGGTCAAGTCGCGCCTTTATCGTGGGCTAGCCGCGCTCCGGCCTTGGCTGGAATCGAGGATGACGCAAGTGAGCCGCCGACCGCTATGACACTGGATTCGCAGCCCGTCCCCCAACCTGACCCGCAAGTGATCGCCGCGCTTTCGGGTGCCCACGCTTCGCAGGACCGAGCGCTTGCCCTGCGGACACGCCGTGCCGTGTCAAGCACCCTCCGCTGGCACCGCATCGACCGCGCCCAGGAACGCCGCTCCTTACTCCTGGCGCTTTTGCTCACCCTCGCCTTGGCCTTCGCTCTCGCCCCCGCGATTTGGGCCGGCTTTGACGAGCTCACGGGCGGCGGCACCCTGCTCGACCTGCCCGGCATGCTCCTCGCTCTCGGCGTGACCCTTTCGCTCGCGGTCGCGGCCGTGCTGTTCCTTCTGCTCGGCGACCGGCGCCGGCCCATTCAGGATCGAGGGAGACGCTAGATGCGCTTCCAGTTTGACGACCGCTTCCCCCACGAACCCGTTTCCGCCGAGCTGCGCCTCATCCCGCGCTGGTCTGTCGCCGCCGCCGCTGCCGCGTTTGTTTCCGTGCTGTACATCTTTTGGGTCATCGTGCCCATGCACCGGCATCATCAGCTTCCCTTCGGCCTCCACCTCTACTTCACGCTGTCGTGGAGCACCCTTTCCGCGCTCTACATGCTTATGGTGGGCTATATCTCCCGCGATGCCGGCCGCAGGGGCATGCAGGCCCGCTACTGGATTCTCACGTCGCTTTTGCTTCCCGGCGGCGTCGGCGCAGTCCTCTATTTTGTCCTCCGGTCCCCGCGCATCGCGCTTTGCCCGGCGTGCAGCACCCGCGTTGAGCCTGGCTACCACTTCTGCCCGCAGTGCGCCTACCACATCTCGGCCAGCTGCGCCCGCTGCTTCCGCTCCATGCATCTCGCCGACCGGTTTTGCGTCGAGTGCGGCTGGGATCGCACGGCCCTGAACGAACCCGAACGGTTGTATGCGTTCCGCGGCGAAGATTAAGGGCTCCGTCGTACACTGGACCTCCCCATGCCCCTCACCGCGCTTATCGTCGATGATGAACAACTCGCCCGGGAGGAGCTCGAGTTTCTCCTTGAATCTGAACGCGACGTCGATATCCTGGCCTGTGGCGCGAACGGCATCGAGGCTGTCGACCTGATCCGCAGCCATCGCCCCGACGTTGTTTTCCTTGACGTCCAGATGCCCGGCCTCGACGGCTTCGCGGTTCTGCGCAAGCTGCTCGAATCGCAAACCGCCCTGCCCCAAATCGTCTTCGCCACCGCTTACGACCAGTACGCGGTTCGCGCTTTCGACGTGAACGCCATCGACTATCTGCTGAAACCTTTCGACCGCAGCCGGGTGCTGCAAGCCCTGGACCGCGCCCGCAGCCGCATCCGGCGCGATCCTCGTTCCGATGCCGCCGCCGGCCCGTCTTCTCATCCGGCCGAGGCTCAGCTGTCCGCGCTTTTGCGGCTCCTGGAGCAAGGAAGCGCGCCCAAACCCGCCGTACCCGGCAAGATCGTCCTCCAAACCGGCTCCCGCCTTTTGCTCGTCGATCAGAAAGATATCTGCTTTGCTTCCGTCGAGGACGGAGAGGTCACGGTCGCAACCAGCACGCTCGAAGGCCAGTCCAAGTGCCGCACCCTTGAAGAATTACTTGAACTCTTAGACCCCGCCCTCTTCTGGCGTGCTCACCGGTCCTACATTGTAAATCTGAACCACATCCGCGAGGTTGTCCCCTGGTTCAAGGGCAGCTACCAACTTCGCATGGCCGACAAGAAAGCCTCGGAAATCCCCGTAAGCCGCACCCAAACCCGCCGCTTGCGGGAGCTGTTTAAGTTGTGACGCTGCGCTACCATCAGCCTTGAGGCGACTCCCTTGCAGATACTCGCACGCGATACTTACCCCTTATCGGACCTCAAAAGCGGTCCGGAAGCAATTTTCTTAAAATTGAAGGAACACCCAGCCCTATTTACCTGACAGTGGATGACACGACCAAGGCCGTTCTGCTGGATGCCGCCGAGTACGAGCGCATGCGCGACTTGGCCGCTCTGGGCAGCGAAGAGGAGAGTATCCGCCAAAGTGAGGAGGACATCCGCATGAACCGTGTTTATCCTGCGCGGGAGGTGCTCGAAGAGATTAGGCAGCAGCTTGGTTTACCACGTTGATCTTTCGCGGCAAGCCCGCCAAGATTTGCAGGAAATCGCTTCCTACATACAAGCTGATTCGGTTGAGCAAGCCGCATCATGGTTCAACGGCCTAGCACAGGCCATCACGACCTTAGAAACGCTTCCTGAGCGCGGAAAAGTCTGCCGGGCCACCCCAGGTACAGGCAGATCC
>CAXTUV010000474.1:0-2806 GCA_964247445.1 uncultured Acidobacteriaceae bacterium
CAGGAAATCTTTCATCAGACTGGGATGCTAAGCATCAGAAGCACACGCCGACAATACGACGGGAAGTCGACGGCATCACTCAGAAGGTCTTAGGTCAAACACTGCAACGGCTGGACAAGAATGGCCTTGTGACGCGGCATGTCGTCACGTCCAAGCCAATTGCCGTCGAATATACCCTGTCCGAACTCGGAGAATCGCTCCTGCCTTTGGTAGAGCAGCTAAAAACATGGGCTATCCTGCATGAGATTGACCTGTCTTCGGCTCGCCGAAGATATGAAGCACAGCTTGGAACCACATGAGTCCTGAGAAACGCCGTTCTCGTCAGTTGGCGAGCGCTATGCTGTCCGAAACCTTCGTTTTTGCGAGAGGTAGAAACGCAGTACCGTGCCTAAGCTGTTTTAGGATGCTGGAAAAGAACAACCCCGAAACCGCCAGTCAGCATGACGTAGAGGACCGTCAACGTGAGAACACCCGGCGAGTGCGGCAGGGCCTGAAAAGACTTCGCTAGGGCAGCAGCCGTTGCAAAGAAATGCAAGAAGTTCCCCATGGCCACGGGACGGCTGTAAATGCCGCCTATCAGGTTCTCCTTGGCCATCCAATTTAAGATGGCGAAGCCTAGGTAGAGAGCGCCGCATGCCTGCGCCGAGGCAGTGAGGAGCGGTGTGCGAGACCCGCCCGCCATCTCGATTGCCTCACCGGGTGCGAAGGTAAGCCCCAGGCCAAGGCAGAACAGAAACAAAGCACTGAAAACCATAAGGAATCTGGTATACGAACGCGGCATAGGTCCTCTCCACCGGGGGGCTTGCATGGATTGCACGCACAGTATCGCAGCGGGTGATCCAACAAGTAAGCTTGTTATTGCTTAGCTGCGCTATGCTGGCTCAACCCCGCTGTGCATAGAGGTTTGCCGCGATGAACGACAACGATCTGAAGCTCAACCGTCAGTGGCATTCCCAATGGCGCTCAGGGGAGCACGCGGCCTGGTTCGCGGAGTGCGGCCCGGCAGCGCCCAATTCGGCCCAGAAGCACGAGACAAGCCCGACGCACAGCTTCCTTACAGACCTGCTCGAATCCTTCAAGCAGGCAGGGAACCCGGCGGAGTACGCGGCGGGCTTTCGGACGCGCCTGGCGGAGATCCCGATGGTGGAAGACGCGCACCCGAGCCGGCGCGCGGGCTGGGAGGACGCGGACACGGAGCTGCTCGAAGAAGCTCGGCACCGGCGGTGGGTTCAGGAGGGCCGGGAGGACGGCTACCTGGGTACGCGCCGCCTGCTCTATGAAGCCGGGCACACGGCGCGGGTGAATGGGGTGCTGTTTGAGGAAGGGCGCACCGAGCCGTGGATGGCGGGCTGGGTCGCGGCCGACATCCTGATCGGCGCGGAGCCCGGGTTTTAAGTCATGCTCTTCAGGCCTACCATCCTCTTCAACCTGTACGCCGGCGCGCTGGGCTTGGCGTTCATGAGTGCTTTCGGCACCCTTGTGCAATTGGCGACCGGCGTGCGAATCGAGCAGTTCCACTCCTGGATCGGCGGCCTTTCCCACGCGCTCACCCTCGGAGCCGGGGCCGGTCTGGCGGTGGAAAGGACGCGCGCGCGCATGCACCTGGAAGTAGAGCTGGCGGGAGGCTACCTCCGCCGGCTCCTCAGCCGCGGCAGGGTTTAAGCCATGAACAAGCCAGTCCAGCGCGTGCTTCACTGCCCATGCGGGCGCGCCAAGATTGCGGCGCGCGGCTTGTGCGCCGTTTGCTACGCGCTGAAGCGGCAAGATCGGCAGCACTTCGGGGGCAGGCGCGAGGCGGTGCTGGACCGCGACGGCCGCCGCTGCCGGGTGTGCGGTAAACCGGGCAGGCGCAAGCGTTCGATCGCGCTGCACCACCGGGTGCCCGGCGTTTCGGAAGACGACTTGATGATTACGCTCTGCCTGGGCTGCCACGCCAAGGTGACCCGCACCCTGGTCATGAACAGGTGTTGGCCGCCGCTGCTGATTGAGCTGTGGCGCGAACAGCATCCGAGCGGGCACGAGCAGGCGCAGCTCGACTTCCGGCTGCGGGCCGTGCCGCCCAGCCAAGTGCCGCTGTTCCCCGCGCGAGAGCAGGCCATGGAACTGCCGGCCCGTGGAAAGCTCGGAAAAGGAAAGCGCCCTTTCCCGGCCTTCCCACCGCCCTTGGAAGCCCGGCGGTAAAGCCCGCCGCGCTCCCACATTCCCACTGCCTCGGCTGCTGCTGGTTTTTCTTTTCAAGTTTCAAGGCTGAAACCCGGAAGCAACCGCCCTCCGCTACAGAATCGCCTTGTCGGGATCCCACACAAAAGGAACATCGCGGCGCGCGATTTCCGCGTCCAGAATGTACTGCGGAATCTTTTCAACTTCGGCATTTAGGGCAATGCGGCGCTGCTGCTCGGCAATAAGAATGCCGGTCGGCACTTGCGCGAGAACGACAATCCACTCGGTTGGAGGCGGCGGGGGCTTATCTGCCATCCTTTCTTGCGCCGGTACCGGCTTCTGCACGGGATTGATCGCCTTGCCTGCCTTCTTCCTTGCCGCTGTCGCCATGGTGTTCTCCTTGGGATTCTCTTCCCTGTGCTGAATGAGGACTGCTTTGCTTTTCGCGATTAGAGACTGGGGCTGTCCGCCGCGCCCGGCTTCTCCAGCGCGGGCGTCCTGGTCGGTCCCGGAACCACCTGCTTTCCGTTCTGAAGCATGACGGTCACGTCCAAGGGGGCACTGGTACGGAACTGAAGCAATTGCTCGGCCTTGAGGTCCACTTCCTTCCCGCGCGTGACCGCGTTCGTTCCCGCCCCGAGCCCTC
>CAXTUV010000475.1:0-2801 GCA_964247445.1 uncultured Acidobacteriaceae bacterium
CTTCCAGGGTTTCGGACGCGGCATTGGCGTGGATTTGGAGCCGTTTCGCGTCCTCAACGCCGGTGGGCAGGTCGGGCTCGCCGGGCGCGGCTTGCGTGTGCAGGATGCCGGGCGCGAGCCGGTTGAGCACCTGGCGCGCGGAGTATTTGCCGAAGCCGATGGCGGCGAGCAGGTCGTTCGGGGTCGAGAGCGAGTAGTCGGCCGCGAGCCGGGCGTAGTCCTCTTCCTCAAACTTCGACAGCGCGACCTTGTATTTGCGGGCTTCGCGGTCCAGCAGCTTTTGGCCGATCTCGATGGCGCGCTCGCGCTGGCGCTCGTTGATCCAGTGCTTGATTTTGTTGCGGGCGCGGGAGCTTTTGACGATCGAGAGCCAGTCGCGCGAGGGGGTGTGGCCGGTTTGCGTGACAATCTCGACGATGTCGCCGTTACGCAGCTTGGCGCGCAGGGGCAAGATGCGTCCGTTGACCTTCGCGGAGACGCAGGCGTGTCCCACCTCGGTGTGGACGGCATAGGCGAAGTCGAGCGGGCTCGCGTCCTTGGGAAGCGTGACGACCTTACCCTTGGGCGTGAAGGTGTAGACCTCCTCGGGGTACAGGTCGATCTTGAGCGTCGACATGAACTCGTTGGGGTCGGTCATCTCGCGCTGCCACTCGACCAGCTGGCGCACCCAGGCCAGACGCTGCTCGTCGCGGGCGGTCACGGGCGAGCCGCCGGCCTTGTACTTCCAGTGCGCCGCGATGCCTTCCTCCGCGATACGGTGCATTTCTTCCGTGCGGATCTGCACCTCGAACTGGTGCCCGGCCTCGCCCATCACTGTGGTGTGCAGCGACTGGTAAAGATTGGGCCGGGGCATCGCGATGAAGTCCTTGATGCGGTTAGGCACGGGGCGAAACAGCGAGTGGATGAGGCCGAGCACCGCGTAGCAGTCGCCGACCGTCGCGACGATGGCGCGCAGCGCAAGCAGGTCATAGACCTGATCGACGCCGATGCCGCTCTCCTGGAGCTTGGTATGGATGGAATAAAGTCGCTTGATGCGCCACTCGACACGGGCGCGGATGTTGTGCTCGCGCAAGCTTTCATTCAGCTGGCGCTCCACGCCGGAAAGAAAGCGCTCGCCCTCGGTGCGACGGGCCTCAATGGCGGCGTGGAGCTCGTCAAACGCGGGCCGGTCGACGTACTGGAAGGCCAGGTCTTCGAGCTCGCCCCGTACCTTGCCCATGCCGAGCCGATGGGCAAGGGGGGCGTAGATATCAAGGGTCTCGCGCGCGATCGCGGCCTGCTTTTCAGGCTTCAGGTGCTGGAGCGTGCGCATATTGTGCAGCCGGTCAGCGAGCTTGATGAGCACCACGCGCACATCGGAGACCATGGCGAGGAGCATCTTGCGGACCGACTCAGCCTGGCGGTCTTCCCGGTTCGCGAATTGGATTTTGTCGAGCTTGGTGACGCCCTCGACGATGTGCGCGACCTGCTCGCCGAACAGCGCCGTGATCTCGGGGGTGGTCACCGGGGTGTCCTCGACCGCATCGTGCAGAAGGCCCGCGGCGATGGCGGTCGAGTCGAGCTTCATCTCCGCGAGGACGATGGCGACCTCCAGCGGATGGAGTACATACGGCTCGCCGGAAGCGCGGAGTTGGCCGCGATGGTGCTGGAGGCAGAACTCCCAGGCGCGGCGGATGATCTCGGTATCGTCGGACGGGCGGTTGCGGTGGACGGCCTCGATCAGCGCGTCATAGCGGATTCCAGTTGCGGCGGCAAGCTGCGCATCATAGCGTGCCAATGCTTCAAGCGAGTAAGCAGGCGCGGGCTTTTTCGCCGGGGCAAACTGCGTACCCGCCCCCCGGCGGGAGCCTTCAGGTTGCGCGGGAAACGAATGCGCGTGCGCCATACCTGATTATAGGCATCGAAATTGCACCCGGATAGGCAAAGGCTACACTGGGCGACGGAGAGAGTGAGCGATGGCGACCCTGGCGCAGATTTCGATCGAAGAGCATCTCCAAACGAGCTATAGGCCGGATTGCGAGTACATCGATGGGGAGGTGCGGAAGAAAAATGTAGGCAGATGGAAGCACTCGCGCGTCCAGCTTTGGTTGGCAGCCTGATTTTTCAATCATGAGCGCGAGTGGGGAATCCTGGGCGCTACGGAGTGGCGGACGCGCGTCGCCCAAACCCGTGTACGGCTTCCGGATGTCGTGGTCGTGAGCCGAGGCAGGCAGACGCCCGTGCTTGAAAAAGCTCCGGTGCTTGTGGTTGAGATCCTTTCCCCGGGCGACACCTACGAAGAAATAAAGGAGCGAGCGGCCGATTATCGAAACATGGGAGTGCGGGCTATCTGGATCATCGACCCGAAAACCCAAACGGGTGGAATGTTAGAAGGCGCGGACTGGACCACGGCGCGCAGACTGACCGTCGCGGTACGCCGATTTATGTCGAACTGGACGAGCTGTTCCGGTGCCTGGACGTTGACGAAGAAAGCTAAACCGGCGGCGGCAGAGCTTCCTCGGACTCCGCCTGCGGGTCGGCTGGATGCTTAATCACGCGCTCGACCTCGGCCCACATCGCCATCCAGGCGCGGTCCCAGGAGTTCTGGCCCAGCTTGCGCGCGACCGCCGTCTGCCAATCGGAAGGCGGCGGTTGCAAGGCTTCATCCAGCGCGGCGGCAAAGGCTTCCGACGTTTCCGCGATCGCGACCAGACCCTCGTAGCCGCGCACCACGTCGGTGATCGGCGTGGACACCACAGGCTTGCCGGCGGCCAGATATTCGGGCGTTTTAGTTGGGGAGATGAAGCGGGTGCTCTCATTGC
>CAXTUV010000476.1:0-2787 GCA_964247445.1 uncultured Acidobacteriaceae bacterium
ATCTGAGGGAGCTGCCCGCGGGCATTCCGGTGGCGCAGCTTTCAGGCGTGACGCATGGGGATTGCGAGCGGTTTTCGCGCGATTTCGGAACCGTGCTCGACGTGGAAGACCTGATGCCCGGCACGGAGTACCTGCTGGAGGCGAGCTCGCCCGGTTTGGACCGCAAGCTGCGCACGGCTGAGGAGTTCCGGCGCTTTGCGGGGCAGTTGTGCAAGCTGCAGCTGTTTACTCCGGTCGAGGGCAACCGGCACTGGTTGGGGCACCTCGGCCCGGTGGAAGGCGATGTACTGACGTTAGCGCCGCTCGCGCCCAAACCGAAGAAAAAAGGCGCGAAGCCGTCCGCGACCCCGCCGCCGGTCACGGTGGCGCTTGCAAACATAGAAAAGGCGCAGCTCGCGCCCGAGTTTTAAAAGAGGAGTCAGAAATCGATGGCAAGTGCGCTGTACCAGAGCATTGAAACGCTGAGCAAGGACAAGGGCATCCAGCCGGACATCGTCGTCGGGGCGGTCGAGGACGCGATCGCGCTCGCGACCAGGAAGTACTACAAGACGGCTGAAAACATGCGCGCCGAACTCGATAAGGAGACCGGCGAGATCCGCGCCTACGCCTACCGGACAGTGGTGGAAACGCCGGAGGAGGTGGAGGACGAGGTGAACCAGATCACCTTGGAGGATGCGCGCGCGCTGGCCCCAGAAGTCGAGGTGGGTGGCGAAATCCGCTACTACAAGCCGACCGAGGTGCTGGGCCGCATCGCCGCGCAAATGGCCAAGCAGGTGATCTTTCAGAAAGTGCGCGAGGCAGAGCGGGACACGGTGTTTCTGGAGTACGGCGACCGCATGGGCGAGGTCTTGAACGCGGTCGTGAAGCGGCTGGAGCCGCAGGACGTGATCTTTGACCTGGGCAAGGCGGAAGCGCGGATGCCCCGGCGCGAGCAGAGCCGGTTGGAGCAGTTCGCGGTCGGCGAGCGTATCCGCGTGGTGCTCCTACGCGTGGACCGTGCCGCCAAGGGGCCCCAGGTGATTGTGTCGCGCGCCGCGCCGGAGCTGGTGCAGAACTTGTTTCAAAGCGAGGTGCCGGAGATTTACGACGGGACCGTCAGCGTGCGGGCCATCGCGCGGGAAGCGGGCGAGCGGACCAAAATCGCCGTGCAGTCGCGCGACAAGGATGTGGACCCGGTGGGCGCGTGCGTCGGCATGAAGGGCATGCGCGTACAGTCCATCATCCGCGAGCTGCGCGGGGAAAAGATTGACATCATCGAGTTCTCGGAAGAGGTGACGACCTTCGCCGAGAAAGCCTTGCAGCCGGCCAAGGTGAGCCGCGTGACGATCGCGGACCTCGGCGACAAGCAGCTGGAGGTCATCGTCGACGACACGCAGCTCTCGCTCGCGATCGGCAAAAAAGGCCAGAATGTGCGCTTGGCCGCGAAGCTCCTGGGCTGGAAGATCGACATCAAGAGCGAGGAAGAAAACCGGCAGGAGATCGAGCAGCAGATGCAGGCGATGCAGGGCGGCCCCGGCACGCCGATTGAGCAGGTGGCGGAGCTCGGCGAGCAAATCATCGAGAAGCTGGTCGCGGCCGGCATCACAACAGTGGAAGCGCTGGCCGACATGACCCCGGAGCAGCTGGAAGAAGTGCCGGGGATCGGCGAGCGGACGCTTGAAAAGATTTCGAGCGCGGTAGGCCGATACTTCGGGAGCGCGAAAGGTGGGGAGATGACGGAAGAGGGAGCAAGGCCGGAAGTGGACCTGAGCGAAAGCTCGGTGTACGGCAAGGATGAGGCGATGCCCGCGTTTTCAAACACGCTGCCGCGCGAAAGCGCCGAATCCCAAGCGCTGGTCGAGGAAGGCGGCTTCCACATCGAGAACACAAATGTCGCGCCTGACACCGGCGACACCGTGGACGCGCAAACGCTGGAGCGCTTGGAAGCAATCACCGGCGGCGCGGACCTGGACGATGAGCCGTTCCTGATTGACGAGGGATCGCAGGTGGGCGGGCTGACCGCGCGTGACCAGGATAAGCTGGACGCCTCGACCGAGGAACAGATTGACGCACTGCAAATCAACCTGATGCAGGACGACAATCTGCCGAGCGATGACGGTTCCGGCCACATCACGGATGACACCGCGACCCAGCGCTTGGCGGAGGTCACCGAAACCGGGCCGATGCTCGATACGGACGGCTCCGACGCCCTGACACCGGGACGGGATGACACAAGCGCGACCATTCGCGAGCACCACCCCAATACGGAGATTGCTCGCGCCGAGACGGTCGTGGAGGGCAACTTGGATGAAGCGCGCGATGAGCGGCGAGTGGACCAAAAGGTCGATGAGGGCGGGAATTGAAGCCCGCCCGCGATTTTCTTTCACGAGCCGGAAGTTTCCCGCGAGCATTTCGGCCCGGCTCAGGCCATAATGGTGGATGCGTTCACTTCCGCTGTGCCGAGGTTGACATGAGCATGTAAGCGGCTGTTTAGGAACACAAAGGGGCGAATGAGCAAGGTACGAATCAACGATTTAGCACGGGAACTGGAAGTCAAGAGCAAAAGCATCTTGGATGTACTGGACCAGGTCGGCGTGACCGAAAAGAAGACCCACTCCAGTTCCTTGGAAGCCGATGAGGCGGAGCGTGTGCGCCTGGCGCTGACACGCGGCAACGGACGCGGCGGCAACGGTGGGGGGCGGCGCGAGTATGCACGCGAACCGGAACAGCGCCCATCCATCGATCTTTCCAAAGTGTCGAAACCCGGCGATGTGCTCCGCGCGATCCAGGAGCGTCAGGCTACGGCCG
>CAXTUV010000477.1:0-2779 GCA_964247445.1 uncultured Acidobacteriaceae bacterium
AGCCCGCGCAGACCGCGGCGATTGCGACCCGCGCCGACGCCATCCCTGCCGCGCGCCCGGTCACCCTCGCCGCGCGCTCCGTCGAGGGCCACGAGTCGACCTACAAACTCCCGCCCACCACGCTTCTGCACCGCGCCGAGGAGGCTCACGCCGTCCGCGAGGAGGCCCTGCGCGCTGAGGCCGAGGCGCTCATCCAAAAGTGCGCGGAGTTCGACGTGTACGGGCAGGTCACGCAGATCAACCCCGGCCCGGTCGTCACTACCTTTGAGTTCCGCCCCGATGCCGGCGTCAAATACTCCCGCATCACCGGGCTTTCCGACGACCTCGCGCTCGGCATGGCTGCCGAGTCGATCCTCATCGAGCGCATGGCCGGCAAGTCCACCGTCGGCATCCAGATCCCGAACCCGGACCGCGAAACCATCTGGCTGCGCAACGTGATTGAGGCCGAGGGCTTTGTGGAGTCGCGCAGCAAAATCACCATGGCGATGGGCAAGGACATCAACGGCCGCACGGTCATCGCGGACCTCGCGACCATGCCGCACGTGCTCATCGCCGGCTCAACCGGCTCGGGCAAGTCGGTCGCGATCAACGCCATGATCATGTCGGTGCTCTACAAGGCCACGCCCGAGCAGGTTCGGCTCATCCTTGTCGACCCGAAACGCGTGGAGCTGGGTATGTATGAGGGCGTGCCGCACCTGTTTACCCCGATCATTACCGAGCCCAAACTGGCCGCGAACGCGCTCAAGAACGCGGTCCGCGAGATGGAACGACGTTTGAAATTGCTAGCATCTAGGTCTGTTCGAAATTTGGAACAGTACAACCGGCTTTTCGACGAGCAGCCGACGCTGTGGGACGAGCAGGGCGTCGAGGAAAAACCGCTGCCGTCCATCATGATCATCATCGACGAGCTGGCTGACCTGATGATCCTCGACCGCTCGAACGTCGAGGAGGCGATCACGCGCCTGGCGCAGATGGCCCGCGCGGTCGGCATCCACCTGGTGCTTGCGACGCAGCGGCCGTCGGTGGACGTGATTACCGGGCTGATTAAGGCCAACGTGCCGACGCGCATCTCGTTCCGGCTTTCGACCAAGGTGGACTCGCGCACGATCCTCGACGCGAACGGGGCGGAAGCGCTCCTGGGCCGCGGGGACATGCTGTTCCTGCCGCCGGGAACGAGCCGATTGCAGCGCGTGCATGCGCCGTTTGTGACGGAGAAAGAAATTGCTGGGGTGGTTTCGTTCTGGAAGGCGCAGGGCGAGGCGCAGTATGTGGAGGCCTTCCTGGAAGCGCCCAAGGACGCCCAGGGGCGCGACCTGGAAGACGCGAATGGCGATCCGCTGCCGGACAACGACCCTCTGTTCGACGACGCGGTGCGGTTGGTGTTCGAGTTCGGTAAGGCTTCGACCTCGCTGCTCCAGCGCCGGATGCGGATCGGGTACGGGCGTGCGGCGGCGCTGATCGACATGATGGAGCGAGACGGGCTGGTGGGGCCGCCGGATGGGTCGAAGCCGAGGGAGTTGTTAAAGGCTTCTGGGTGGCTGCGGGAATCCGACGAAGCGATGCGCTAAATCTTTTGCCCGCTACATGCCATTGGCATAGAGTAGACCAGGCAAACGGTCGTTGAAACCCGACCTACCTTAAAACCGCGGAGGCGCTTTACTCAGAGGCTGAACGCGCGGAAATTGTCGCGAGACTCGCGAAGGACCCGGAAGCCGGAGACCTGATGCCAGGCACGGGAGGCTTCCGCAAACTGCGCCTCGCGCGGGCAGGCATGGGCAAGCGCGGCGGCTCTCGGCTCGTATATCTGTACGGCGGCGAGGAGTTCCCTATTTTTCTGATCACCCTCTACGCCAAAGCCGAGAAGGGCAATCTCAGTAAGGCCGAACAAAATGCCATCGCGAAGATGGCTAAAAGCTTCTTCAAGGACTACCGGAGGCAACCATGAGCAAACTCTATGAGGAAATGGCCCAAGGCTTGTCGGAAGCCCGCGCCTACATGGAAGGCGAGCGGCAAAGCTATAAAGCCACCCTGCCCGAAACCATCGATGTACGCGCCATCCGCAAGAAGCTTCACCTGAGCCAGGGCAAGTTCGCCGAGGCTTTCGGCTTTTCGGTGGATGCGGTGCGGCATTGGGAGTCGGGGCGGCGTACCCCGGAGGCTTCCACTCGGGCTTATATGACGGTGATTGCGCATAATCCGCAAGCCGTTTTGAAGGCTCTCGCCCATCCGCAAATGCGCCATGAGCATAATAAGCTATTCTCAAAACCAAGATAAACTTTTTACGCGTTAGTCAAATCAGCCTTCCAAGCCAAATTTCAACAGACTTGCGCGATTTACAATCTGTTCTGCGCTAGTGCATGACACTCACAATTACATACAAAGTGAGGATTCACGTATTCCTGCACGCAAAGCAGATGCTTTTCGCTCTCACACGCCATACTCACTTTGTACAAAATGGGCACTGGTTTAGAGTTTAGCGTGGGCTTGGTCGCCGTGGGTGAATATATGAAAGATGTCTCAGCTCCAAGATTACCCTTCTTAGGAAGAGGAGGGAACAGGCGATACGCTCGCTTTCTTGTCTCGAACCTGCTTCTGATCACGCAGGCGAACAAGACCCCTAATGCTATGGCAAGCGGCCCTGAAAGGAACGCAACCGCTAAACAAATCAGTAGCGGAAGCGGAATCTCCGACTCCCAAGATGGTCCAGGGCTGCCTTCTCGTAAGAGATGAGGGGCATGCCGTTGAACTACCCTAAGCGTATGGTTTACCAGTACAGGAT
>CAXTUV010000478.1:0-2775 GCA_964247445.1 uncultured Acidobacteriaceae bacterium
CTGGTAATCCTTTCTGGGGCCGCGCTCACGGTACTTTTTTCCGTTTCCACCGCTGCGCAAATGCAGCGTCATTTGGTGAATGAGAAAGGCGAAAGTTTCGACTTTCCACCACCACACCCGCTCTCCTGGTGGACGCGCGCTCCGCTTCGGCTCGATACAACAGGTGATCTTCTAGTCAGCCTCCGCCCTACGAACGGCCCTCGAATCACTGCCGCCGACTACTCCGTGCAACAAAGGGTCGACCTCATCGGCGAGGTCGCTGGAAGCCGCATCCTGCAAGTCACGCAGATGATCAACGTGCAGCCTAAAGCAGTGCGGCGGCACCCGGGACTAACAAGTTCCGATCCCTTCCAATGGAAAGCCTGCTGGTCCGGCCACCCGGCTCGCGACAATACACCGAGATCTATCAGCTGCACACTTATCCGGGTACCTTCAAGGCATTTGGGTCGGCAAAGCTCTACGGTATGGGTGCCAGCGTCGTTCTCGGCACGGATGATTCCACCACAGGTAACAACTGTAGTGACGGCTACTGGTGGTTTGACCGGACCGGAGCGCATCCGGTGAGCTTCAGCCCTCTCAACAAAGCGATTCGGCAGGCAGTGCCTGCGGGCAGCCTGTACGAGATGCATTGCTGGGCATTCCACCCTGCCGAATTGCGGACTGACAGCTTCGTGCAAACCTCCAACGCGCTCTGCCGTGTGTGCGACATCCTGGGCAAGGTGAGCGCGCTGTACAGGATCGAGCAAGGGCAAGCTCGCCCGGTAAACATCGTCTTCACACCCAAGACGCATGAATAACCTGCGCGTCTACCCTATTCCTGAAGAAGAGGAGGGAAAAGCGGCTGTCGATCCCGGTTCGGGATTGCGAGAGTGCGGCTGCCCAGAAGCCGACGAGCCGCCATGCGCTCCTTCGGCGCCGCCATTTGCCGAACGGGCGATCCCCACTCCGAGGATAGAGATGCAGGCGCCAACGTGCCATCGCAGATTAAGCTCGCGACCGCGGAGCCGTGCCACCCCCAGCGCGGAATCAGCAGAAAGTTCAGAAGTACGTTCAGCATCGCTACCCCGGCCTGCGCCGCAGTGCGCAGCCACTGACTCGCGGATGCCGTAACGGCTGTACCCCACGCGTAGTGCAGGCCGCGCAGGAGGGGCAGCAAGCACAGCCAGCGCAGTGCTTCCGTGGAGCGCGCAAAGGACGCGCCGAACAGCTTCGGCACAAGCGGCGCCCCCAAAAAGAGCCCTACGGCGGCTGCGACACCGTAGGGAACAGTCCAGCGCAGGAGCGAGGCCGCTCCGCGCGCGGCTCCGGCCGGACCGCTGTGCGCGCCCTCGCGAAAAAGCCGGGGCGAGGCCGCCGCGAATAGCGTGACGATCGGGGTTGAAACCACATCGAGAATGCGGTAGGCCGCGCCATAAATACCCGCCTCGGCCAACAATCCGGCTGAAACCAACATGGACTTATCGATGTCGTTGTAGACCGTGATCGCGGAGCTTGAAAATGAAAATGCCAGCCCTTCCAAGAGGTGCGCCCGGCGGAGGCGCGGCCAGTGCGGGCGGCCCAGCTTGCGCGTCACCAAAACGAACGAGAAAACCGCGACAGCGCACGATGCCAGGCAGTAGACCCTGGCCCAGGCGAGCATACTCGCATGGGCTGCACCTAGAAACAAAGCTCCCGCGGCAAGCGCGCGCGCCGCGTTTGTGAGCGCGAGCAGCTGCGCGCTCCAACGTGTAAGCCCGGCCCCCTGGAACGCGCGGCTGCTGAGTTGGGTGAGCTTGCCGAACAAAGCATCGGAGACCGCGAGGTAGGGCAGCAAAGCCTGCAACGTCGGCGACAGGAAGACATGACCGTAGACCCAAACTAGGCCGAGCAGACTCAGGGAAAGCAGGTGCGGTCGCGGGCAATGGTCCGGAGAAGCACCATCTCCATGCCGAGCGAGGAGAACTGAGAAAAGACTCCGATCAGCGCGGCAATGCCGACAAAGGCACCATATTCGGACGCACCGAGCAAGCGACCAATCAGAAGAAAGTACAAGGCCTGGAAAACGAGCGCGCAACCGTTTCCTGAAAGCAGCCAGAGTGCCTGCCGGCGGAGTCGCTCGCCGGTGAAAGAAGCCGTCGGCGGATCGGAGCCCCTATGCAGCCGAATTGGCTGAACCGAGACGGCGCTTAACACGGCCTGCGCTGCTTGAGTGGACACCGGTACAAGCGCGGGCTTGCTGGCATGCGCGGACCCGCGCCGGATCTCATCGTAGACCTGCTCAAGAAGCCGCGCCTGCGCACGCAGGTTAAACGAGCGCCGTATACGCTGCCTGCCGTTCTCGCGCAGCGCTTCCGCCAAAGCCTGATCCGTGCAGAGCCGCTCCAGGTGTTGCGCCAAAGCGTCAACATCGCCTTCGGCCGAAAGCAGCCCATGCTCGCGATGGGTGATGAGCTCCGGGATGCCGGAATGGAACGTGCTCGCGACAGGCAGCCCTAGGGCGAGCGCTTCGCACAGAACAGTGGGCAACCCTTCAGCATCGCCGTCGGGCGCGGTCTGGGAGGGAGCGGCGAGGCAGCGGGCGTCGCGCATCAGCGCCCGCACCTGGTCGGGTGTTTGCACGCCAAGAAAGCGCGTTCCAGATGTGTGCAGGGCGGCATAGGTCTCCAGCGAAGCGCGCTCAGGGCCGTCACCGGCGATCACGAGCCGGGCCGCAGGGTACCTGCCCTGAAATCGGGCGAACGCCTGCAAAAGTGTAGAGCAGCCTTTTTTCGGGACGAGCCGGCCGACAAACAATAC
>CAXTUV010000479.1:0-2748 GCA_964247445.1 uncultured Acidobacteriaceae bacterium
GCTCGATTTGGACGGGACCACGGCAGAAGCCGGGCGTGCTGTCAAAAACCTTCGTCCTTGCAACTGCTAGAGCTCACCTATTCACGCCGCCATACCCATTCGTTGTGCCCCGCAAATCGAGGCTTCGTCACGGCGATGTGCCGGGGCATAGCACAAAAAGGGAGATGAAACGAACTGCCTTGGTGGTGGGTGCGTCGGGCATTGTCGGACGCAACTAGCGGCGCACCTAGCTCAACAGGAAAGCGAGTGGGCGGTGTACGGCTTAGCGCACTTTCCGGTGCTAATTGAAGGTGTCGAGCTTGTCGCGGCCGACCTCTTGCAGCCCTCGTCCTTGGAGGCGGCCCTCAGAGAAGTCCAGCCCAGCGCGGTCTTTCTCTCCGCCTGGCTCCGCCGGCCGACGGAAGCGGAGAACATTCGCGTCAGCAGCGCGATTGTCCGCAACCTCCTCGACGCGCTCTCCCCTGCCGGATCGGTGGAACATGTGGGCTTGGTCACCGGCCTCAAGCACTACCTCGGGCCGTTCGAGGCTTACGGCAAGGGCAACCCTCCCGCGACTCCTTTTCGCGAGGAGCAGCCGCGCTTGGATGTCGAAAACTTCTACTAAGCGCAGGAGGATGTGCTGTTCGCGGCCGCGGAGCGTGACGGCTTCGGCTGGAGCGTACACCGTCCGCACACCATCATCGGCTTTGCCCTCGGCAACGCGATGAACATGGGCGTCACGCTCGCGGTGTACGCAACCATCTGCCGGGAAGCGAACCGGCCGTTTCTGTTTCCCGGCTCGGCCGTGCAGTGGAGCTGCCTGACGGACGTGACGGATGCGGTCTTGCTTGCTAAGCATCTTGCCTGGGCTGCTCGGACGCCCGCTGCCCGCGACCAGGCCTTCAATGTGGTCAACGGCGACGTGTTCCGCTGGAGCCGGATGTGGCCGCGCATTGCGTCCTGGTTCGGCGTGGAACCGCCGCAGCAGCCTTACATCAGCGCCCCTGGAAACGCAGTTGTCGGACGCAGCTCCGCTTTGGGAGCGCATCGCCCAAAAGTACAATTTGGTCGAACCCGAGCTCGCCGCGCTTGTCTCGCCTTGGCACACCGATGCCGACCTTGGTAGGCCCATAGAAGTGGTGATCGACATGAGCAAGAGCCGCAAGCTCGGCTTTTTCGACTACCAAGCGACCGAGGACAGCTTTTTCAACTTGTTCGCCGCCCTGCGGCAGGCAAGGGTCATCCCGTAATGGCCCTGCACTTTCCTTTTTGGGAAAAGCTCTGCAGCTGAGTAAAGGAAGCCATGCTGGCCACGGATACAGAAGAATCCCGAAGTAGTTCGCCTGCTGCTGCGGTAAGCCGCTGGAGCGGGGTCGGCTCCATGGCGTCCTGCGTCGCCCTCTTGATCGCAGCCGAGTTCATGCTGGTCAGCCTGCTCACCCCAATTGCCCGCGACCTCCACGCGAGCCCCGGCGCGGCCGGGCAGGCCATCTCCATCTCGGGATTGTTCGCCGTGCTTACCTGGCCTGTATATCGCTACCTTCGCGGCCCGCTATGACCGCAGGCACGTCCTGGTCGGGTTGATGGGGCTGATGGTGCTTTCGCTCGGCTCATTGCAGTTTTCCGAGCTTCCCCGTGCTGATAGCGGCGCGCCCCATGCTGGGCGTGGTCATCGGCGGCTTCTGGTCGCTCGCGACCGCCATCGTCATGCAGCTCGTGCCGGAAGACAGCGTTCCCAAAGCCCGGAGCCGTTTACATGGGCAACGCGCTCGCGAACGCGTTCGCGGCTCCGGTCGGCAGCTACCTCGGCGGCCTCATCGGTTGGCGCGGGGTGTTCTGGGCCATGGTCCCGTTCGGTGCGGCGACCCTGCTGTGGCAGTGGGCCAGCCTGCCCGCCATGGCTCCGCAGGCGGCCAACCCGGTCGGCAGGCTTTTCGCGCTCTTGAAGCGGCGCAAAGTTACGTTTGCGATGGCGGGCGTTACCCTTACCTTCGCCGGGGTGTTCGCTGCTTTCACCTATCTGCGCCCGTTTCTGGGAACGCGGACGCACGTTACACTGCCCCAGCTTTCACTCCTCCTGCTCGCACTCGGCGCGGCCGGGTTCCTCGGCACCTCGGCCGCGAGGACGCTTGTGAAGCGGCATCTTTACCTCCTGCTCGGTGCGCTGCCGGTCCTGTCGACGGCGATAGGTCAGAACAGCTGATGTGAAAAGTTCTACCGCTCCTTGAGGCAGCGCGCGTCCGGCTATACTGAGCCTGCGCGGATGAAAGCAACCGACATAGGCGTGCGGCAAGCATTTAGAGCAAGCGGGCCAAGAGGTCCCGCCCTTCTGCTGTCCCTACTGCTGCTCCTGGCGGTGGCGTTCTGGGGCCTGCACGATAAAGCATCGCTTTACCAGCCCACGGGACACGGCATGCCGGTAGCCAAGGCGAAGCTCCTGAGCGGGCGCGAGCTGGCGGCGGACGCGGTGAACCATACGCAAGCATTTCTGCCTCCTGTTCTGCCGCAAATCTTCCTGTACCTTTCGGCAGCCCTGCTTACATTGTTTCGCGCAGAGCGGCAGGTATCCGTCGCTCTCTTCCTTTCCACACCTCCGCTGCGAACACCGGCTTGGACCCCGAACCTCGACCGGCGGCCCCCACCCAGTTTTTAGGTTTCGCCGCTTCAGCGGGCGCGAGAGTTCGTCTCCGCCTGCCTGACCGCACCTGGAGTAAGCGCCGCCAAACGAGGCCCTGCGTCTCGCGCGGGGAGAACTGGTCATGCTCAACC
>CAXTUV010000480.1:0-2093 GCA_964247445.1 uncultured Acidobacteriaceae bacterium
CCCCGCCGGGGAACTCCTCAACCTCGCGCCGGATATGCGCGGCCTCGGCCGCCGCGAGCATCTCGGCATTGTCGGCGTTCGGGCGGCCCAGGGTGATGTTGTCGCGGATCGTGGTCGAGAACAGAAAAGTCTCTTGCGGCACGTAGCCGATGCCGGAGCGCAGCGCGTCCAGCCTATACTCCCGCACCGGCCGGCCGTCGATCCGCACCGAGTCCGGCGGCGCGTCATGGAGCCGCACCAGCAAGCTCGCCAGCGTGCTCTTGCCCGAACCCGTCGGCCCGATCAGCGCGAGCGAGCCCCCGGCGGGCACGGTAAGTGAAATGCCCCGCAGCACCTCGTGCGACGACTCCTCATACCGGAACCACAGATCGCGGAACTCGATCGCGCCGGCCGTGATGCCGGCCACGCCGGGCGAAGCATCCCGGTCATCGATGGTCGGCTTCTCGCTCAGCAGCTCCTCGATGCGCACCACCGAGGCTTTGCCGCGCTGGAGGAGGTTGATCACCCAGCCGAGCGCGATGACCGGCCAGGTGAGCATCACCGTGTAGGTTGAGAACGCGACAAAGTCGCCCACCGAGATACGCCGCCCCAGCACTAGGTGCCCGCCCACCAGCAGCACAACTACCATGGCCAGGCCGAGAAGGAACTCAAGGGTGGGCCACAGCATGCCCATGAGCTGGACTAAACGCAAACCCCGGCGGATGTATTCGCGGTTCGACTGCTCGAAGGCCCCGATTTGTGCTTCTTCCTGAGCAAAGGCCCGCACCAACCGGGCACCCGAAAAGTTCTCCTGCGCCTGCGCGGAGATGTCCGAAAACATGGCCTGGATGCGCTCGAACCGGTCGTGGATCTTGCGGCCGAGCGCCTGCACCAGAATGCTTGCTAAGGGCAGCGGCGCGAGCGCAACCAGCGTCAGCAGCGGCGAAATCCGGAGCAGGAAGTAGAGCGCCCCTAGGGTAAATAGGATGGTGTTCGCCGAGTACATGATCGCCGGCCCCAGCAGCATACGCACGGCGTTCAGGTCATTGGTCATGCGGGCCATGATGTCGCCCGTGCGGTTGCGCTGGAAGTACGCGGCGGGCTGCTTTTCCAAGGTCGCGAACAGGTCGTTGCGGAGGTTGAATTCAATGTCGCGCGAGATGCCGATGACGATCCATCGATTCCAGAACAGAAAAAAACCCTTGACCAGCGCGAGCCCGACCAGTTCCAGCGCGTAGCGCACAAGCTTGGCCCGTGTCACCCCATGTGACAAGTCATTGACCGCCTCGCGGATGACGAGCGGAAAAAAGATCCAGACGGCATTCGAAAGCACGGTGACAAGCGCGCCCCAAGCGTACTCCCGGCGGTAGCGGCGCATGTAGGGCTTTAACGGTCTGAGTTCGGGAAACATGCAGCCTTTATCTTACGTGGGCGTTGCGCCCTATGTGGGCGTGCGCAGCAGCAGGTAGCCGCCAGCGAGCGCGAACAGCAAATCCGGCGACCAAGCCGCGAGCACCGCCGGCAGCACATTCACATAGCCCATGGCTTCGAGCGTACTGGAAACGACCCAGTACGCCACGGCGACCCCAATCGCGATGCCGACGCCCGCGAGCGAGCCGGACCGCCCCGCCGACAGTGCAAAGGGTACCGCGAGCACCGCCATCACCAGCGTGACCAAGGGGTAGGCGAGTTTGTGGTTGAGCTGCACCCGCAGGCGCATGGTGTCAAAGCCGCTCCGGCGCAGGTCGCGGATGTAGCGGGCAAGCTCGCCGAAGCTCATTTCTGATGAAAGACGGGGGTCGCGCTTGAAGTACTGCGGCGTTTCCGTGAGGCCGGGCATGGTGGTCGCGGCAAAAGTCCGAAACTCTCGCAGTTCCTCGCCCCCGAAGCCCCGCTCCCATCCATTGCGGAACACCCAAGCACGCCGCCCCTCGTCCCAGGCCGCGCTGGCCGCGTACAAGCGGCTTTGGAGCTCGAAGGTTCCCGGCTTGAACGTAAACACGCTGATGTTCGCGAAGCGGTTCCCGTCGGGATCAAAGAACTGGTAATAGAAGATGTGGCTCGGCTCCGTCGGCCGTTCCACGCCGAACATCCACTTTTCATCCGGGCGCGCA
>CAXTUV010000480.1:2110-2746 GCA_964247445.1 uncultured Acidobacteriaceae bacterium
TGCCGGCGGTTCGCGCTGGGAATGTACGTTTCGTCAAACGCAAACAGTCCAACCGCGAGCACCGACGCAATCGCGAGAACCGGCAGAACGACCCGGTACACGCTGATACCGGTGGCTTTCATGGCTGTCAGCTCGTTGGTTCGGTTTAAGCCGCCAAACACAACCAGCACCGCAATGAGCACGCTCAGGGGCGCGAGCAGGTAGACCATGCTCGGGGTCAGGTTGAGCAGGTACTCGCCCACCACGATGAACGGCGAGCGGTTGCGGATAATGTCGCCCAGCAGCTCAAAAAAAGTGAACAGCAGCATCAGCAGAACAAAGCTCACCAGCACCAGCGCGAACACCTTCAGGAACTCAGCAACGACATAGCTGTCAAGCAGCAGGGGAAAGCGCCCGTGCTCCTTGCGCAGCCGCGCTACGGGCCGCGCCGCTCGGTTCAGGTTGGTCGGGCGCACACGGCGCAGGAGCCCCGCGAAGTCGGGCAGCCCGGGCAGGGTCGCGCCGGTGCGGCCCATGCGTCGCAACAAAAGCAGGCCCGCCGTGCCGAAAATGAGGTTGGCCGTCCACACCCCCGCCCACACCGGCACCTTGCCTTGCCGCGCCAGCGCTACTCCGGTCGAGGACAGGAAGTAGTAC
>CAXTUV010000481.1:0-2743 GCA_964247445.1 uncultured Acidobacteriaceae bacterium
CTTCTACACGCAGGGCCTTGAAAACCATTTCACCGACGCGACCGACGCGACCAAGCTGCCGACCGCGCTCCTCCAGCAGCCCTGGACCGCCGCGTGGGCGCTGGACTGGGAGGCCGACGGCGACCTGGATATCCTGCTCGCCGCGCCGCAAGGCCCGCCGACCCTGCTCCGCAACAACGGCGACGGGACGTTTACCCCGTCGCAACTGTTTTCCGGCGTGGACGGCTTGCAACAGCTGGCGTGGGCCGACCTGAACGGCGACGGCAACCCGGACGCCGCGCTGCTCGACCGCGCAGGGCATTTGCGCATCTTTCTGAATCGGCGGTCGGGATCGTTCAGTGAAAGCCCATCCGCATTCGCGAACGTCCGCGCGATTGCCGCCGCCGGAGTGACCCAAAACTCCTCCACGCTCGATCTCCTCCTTGCCGACGCGGAAGGCTTGGTAAGCCGCTTGAGCACCCCCGACGAGGGCCAAACCTGGCGGGTTATTCCTATGTTCGAAACTAAGCCGCTTCCCGAGAACACCCGCCTCTACGCCGCCGATTTGGACAACAACGGCGCGGTCGATCTTGTGCTCGCCCCCGCGAACCAGGCTCCAAGAATCTGGCTCGGCGACGACCATAGCGGATTTTTGCCGCTCGCCGCGCAGCGTCGCCGCGTGCAAGCCATTGCCGACCTGGCGAACAACGGCCGCCTCGCGCTGGTCTCGCTCGGCGCGACCGCGACCGTACAGGGCACGGCAAACTACCGCTGGCAGACCATCCGCCCGCGCGCCCGCCAGGCCACCGGCGACCAGCGCGTGAACCCGTTCGGCATCGGCGGCGAGATCGAAGTCCGAGCGGGCTTGCTCACCGAGCGAGCCCCCATCGCGGCCCCGTCGGTCCACTTCGGCCTCGGCACACAGCCCGAAACCGATGTCGCGCGTATCCTGTGGCCCAACGGATCGATTCGGGCCGAGTTCGCCCTGAAGGCCGATCAGCAGATCGTGACGGAGCAGCGCCTCAAAGGCTCCTGCCCGTTCCTGTTCGCTTGGAACGGCCGCGCCATGGAGTTCGTGAAGGACTCCGTCCCGTGGGGCTCCGCGCTCGGGCTCCGCATCAATAGTCTGGGGACCGCCACGATTGCCGCGACCGAGGAGTGGTACAAGATTCCGCGCGAACAGATCGCCCCGCGCGATGGCATCTACGACCTGCGCGTCACCGGCGAGCTGTGGGAGTCCTACTTCTATGACTCCTTGAAATTGATGACGATCGACCATCCGGCGGGCACGGAAATCTACACGGACGAGCGCTTCCGGGTGCCTGCCGTACCGCCGGCGATTACGGTCACGGGGGAGCCCCAGCCTTTGCTGCGCGCGGTCGACGACGCGGGCTTCGACGCGACCGCAGTCTTGCGCGACCAGGACGGGCGTTACCTTGACACCTTCGGGCGCGGCCAATATCAGGGCGTCACGCGCGACCATTGGGTCGAGCTGATGCTGCCGGACGCGCTTCCAAGCGGGCCCCTCACGCTGATCGCGGAGGGCTGGCTGCACCCTTCGGACTCCTCGGTCAACGTCGCGCTCGCCCAGGGCAGCGGTCCGAAACCGCACTGGCTCAGCCTCGAAGTGCCCGACGGGCGCGGCGGCTGGCACACAGCGGACCCCAATCTGGGCTTCCCCGCAGGCCGCAACAAGATCTGCCTGTTTCGTCTCGATGGCTTGTGGAAGCCCGGCGAGCCGCACCGCTTGCGCCTGCGCACCAACCTCGAAATCTACTGGGACCGGATCGCATGGGCCCCGGTCGTGAGCTCGCAGGCCGCCGTCCGCACGCTGGAGCCGACCCGCGCCGACCTGCATTACCGGGGCTTTTCCACCGTCAACCAAGCCAATCCGTCCTCGCCCGAGCTGCCCGACTACGCCCGCCTTGCCGCGACCACGCGGACCTGGCGCGATCTCCCAGGTTTTTACACCCGCTACGGCGATGTGCGAGAACTTCTTAACAGCGTCGATGATCGGTACGTCATCATGAACGCCGGAGACGAGATGAGCTTGCAATTCGCGGCGGCGGCACCGCCCCCGCCCGGCACCGTTCGCGATTACGTGCTGGCGGGCGACGGGTGGATCAAGGACGGCGACTACAACACCGCGTGGTCGGCTTCCGTGCTCCCATACCCCTACCACGCCCGCCGCGATTACCGCGCCGCGCCCACCACGCTTGAAAACGACCCCGAGTACCGCGCCCACCCGGACGATTGGCTCACCTACCAAACCCGCTATGTAGACGCGCGACCGTTGACGAAGGCCCTCCGATGAAGCGCGCCGTGCTCACCGTCGTTTTCCTGGCCTTGCTGGCCGTTCCCTTGCTGGTGAGACGGGCGCACGCCCACCGGCAAACCGCGCTCGACGAGCAGTCCGCGCTCACCCGCCATGGGCTGTTCCTGCGCGAAGTTTCGCACGAGGCGGGTATCGACTTCGTCCACCAAGCCCCGCGGCTCGACCCCAAGCTCAACCCCATCCTGCCCGAGGTCGCTTCCATGGGCGCGTCCGTTTCGATCGTCGATTACGACCGCGACGGCTGGCCCGACATTTATGCGACTAACAGTGCCTATGGGACCGAGAACCACCTCTCCCGCAACCTGCACAACGGCCGCTTCGAGGATGTCGCGGCGAAGCTCGGCGTGGGCGACGTGAACCGGCCCGGCACGGGCGTGAGCATGGGGGCGGTGTGGGGCGACTACGACAATGACGGCTATGCGGACTTGT
>CAXTUV010000482.1:0-2716 GCA_964247445.1 uncultured Acidobacteriaceae bacterium
AGCATCGCCGCCCGGCTCCGCCCCGCGGAGACGAGTGCCTACCTGCTCCAGATGGAGTATCTCCGCGCGCGGCTCGGAGGCTCCCCGGACTGGTCCGCGGCAGCCGAGCGGTATCTTCGCGCGGCCGCCGCCGATCCCGGGACGCGCCACATTTGGTTTTGGCGGGGAACACGCCGGATGCCCACGGCCGTGTTCGCGGCCCTTGTCAACCTCCTTCTCACCCCCGGCCGCTGCAAGCAGCTGCTTGCCCGCATCCGCAGCATCCTCGCCGCGCGCCGCCCTACCCACTCTTAACCCTGCCCCGCTTTTTGTTCTCCGGAGGTTCTCCTGATGCCGAACCCGCCTACCCTGTCCGTGGGCATGCCCGTCTACAACGCCGAGCGGTTTCTCGCCAAGGCGCTCGACTCCATCCTTTCGCAAACCTTCACCGACTTCGAGCTGCTGCTCTCCGACAACGCATCCACCGACGGCACAGAGGCGATCTGCCGTGAGTACGCGGCGCGCGACTCCCGGATCCGGTACAGCCGCAACCCCACCAACCTGGGTGCCGGCCGGAACTTCCGCAAGGTCTACGACCTGGCCGTCGGCCGGTATTATAAGCAGGCCGCGCATGACGACTTCTGCATGCCGACCATGTTCGCGCGGTGCATCGAGGCGCTCGAAGCCGATCCGGCGCTGACGGTCGCCTCCCCGCAAACACGCATTGTCGACGAGGAAGGCCGATTCCTCCAGGATTACGAGGTCCGGTTCCGCTACGCGGACCCCGACCCGCTGGTCCGCTGGGAAGATCTGGTGCTCCACAAGCACCAGTGCTACCAGATCTTCGGCATCCACCGCATGAGCGCGCTCAAGCGCCTGCCGCCGATGGGCTCCTTCGCCGGCGCGGACGGCATCCTGCTCGCGCAGCTGGCCCTGCTCGGGCCGTTCCACGAAGTGCCGGAGCGGCTGTTCATCTCGACCAAGCACGCCCACCAGTCCTCCTGGACGATGCCCCAGCGGCTGAGCGGCAAGGGCCGGCGGCTGACCCGCACGCCGGGCACCCTGCCCAACATCGAGTGGTGGGACCCGAGCCGCGCCAAGCGGCTCAGCTTTCCGGAGTTCAATATCCTGGCCCGCTATTGGGAAACGGTCGGAATGGTCCCGCTGTCGGCCGCCCAAAAAATTCGCGCCTACCGCGTCCTTGCCCGGTGGACGGTCAAGTACCGCCGCCCGATCGTCGGCGATGTGGTCCGCGCGGCCGACCAGCTCTTGTGGCGTTGGCAGTCGTACTGGGAACAGCGCGCCCAAGCCCGAGCCGAACGGGCGGGGGCGCAAGCTCAAGGAGGGAAAACAGCATGAAGACGGCAATTCTCGCGGGAGGGCTCGGTTCCCGGCTGGCCGAGGAAACCGATGTCAAACCCAAACCGATGGTCGAGATCGGCGGCAAGCCGATCTTGTGGCACATCATGATGCATTACGCCCAGCACGGCATGAATGAGTTCGTGCTGGGGCTGGGGGACAAGGGCGAGGTCATCAAGAAGTGGATGCTCGATTACGCGAGCCTCAACTGCGACTTCCGCGTCCAGACCGCGACGGGCCGGGTCAAGAAGTCCGGCGCGGCCCTGCTGGAGGACTGGACGGTCGACCTGATCGACACGGGCGTGAAAACCCAGACCGGCGGCCGGATCAAGCGGCTCCAGCCCCACCTGGGCGACGGAACGTTCATGCTGACCTGGGGCGACGGGGTGTCCAATATCGACCTCCATAAGCTGTTGGCCTTTCATCGCGCGCACGGCAAGCTCGCGACCCTGACCGCGGTGCGCCCGACGGCGCGCTTCGGCCACCTTGAGATGGACGGGGATCGGATCGCTGAATTCTCCGAAAAGCCGCAAACCAAGGAAGGCTGGATCAACGGAGCCTTTTTCGTCCTGGAGCCTGGGGTCTTCGACTACATCGACGGCGACGCGACGCACTGGGAAAAAGAGCCGCTCGAACGGCTTGCGCAGGACGGGCAGCTGATGGCGTATCGGCACGGCGACTTTTGGCAGTGCATGGACACCCTGAGAGAAAAGCGATATCTCGAAGGGCTGTGGGCGGAAGGCAACGCACCTTGGAAAACATGGGAGGAAAGCAATGCGCGTATTGGTCACGGGGCACGAGGGCTACATCGGGACAGTACTCACCAGGCTGCTGCGCTCGGCCGGGCATGAGGTCACCGGGCTCGACACGAACCTGTTCGAGCGGTGCACCTTCGCGGGGGGCGGGGCGATCCTGCCCATCCCGACCATCAAAAAGGATATCCGGGATATCGAGCCGGCGGATGTGGACGGCTTCGACGCGGTGCTGCACCTGGCCGCTCTGTCCAACGACCCACTTGGGGATCTGAACCCCGACCTGACGTATGACATCAACCACTTGGCCTCCGTGCGCCTTGGCCGCCTTGGCCAGGCGCCCGGAGGGCAAGGGGTTGATGGGATAAGTCTGGGCGGGGTTCAGATCCCGCAGGGGGGGGCGAAGGATTGTTGACCGAGGAAGCCGGGTTCAACCCGGTCACCCCCTACGGCATGTCCAAGGTCAAGGTCGAGCAGGATGTTTCCAAGCTCGCCGACGCGAAGTTCAGCCCGGTGTTCCTCCGCAACGCGACCGCCTACGGGGTATCGCCGCGGCTGCGCTTCGACCTGGTGCTCAACAACTTGACCGCCTGGGCATATGCCACGGGTAAGGTCCTGATCAAGTC
>CAXTUV010000483.1:0-2713 GCA_964247445.1 uncultured Acidobacteriaceae bacterium
GCTTGCGCCGTTCGCGCTGCTGGTGGGCTTTGCCTTGCGCCATCCCGCCGCGCACGGGGTGTGGGCACTGCGCGGAGGGGAAGGCGGCTTGCCCACGGCGATCCTGGTGGGTATGTGGAACTACATGGGCTGGGACAATGCCTCGACCATCGCGGGCGAGGTCGAAAATCCCGCGCGTGCCTACCCGCTCGCCATGCTGCTCTCGGCCGGCGTCACGGCGGCCGCGTACACCCTCCCTTTGGCGGCGGTGGCCTGGGCCGGGGTGCCGGCGGGGCAGTTCTCGACCGGCGCTTGGGTGGACGCCGCGCGTGTGATCGCCGGGCCTTGGCTGGCGCTGATGGTGACAGGAGGCGGTATGTTGAACGGCGCGGGCATGTTCAACGCATTGACCCTTTCCTACACGCGCTTGCCCATGATTCTGGCCGAGGAAGGCCTCTTGCCGCCCGCCCTGGCGCGCCGCAACCGGTGGGGCGCGCCGATGACCGCGATCGCCGCATGCAGCGTGGCTTGGGCGCTCGCGCTCGGCTTTCGCTATGAGCGCCTGATCTCGATCGATCTCGTCCTGTATGGGTCGAGTCTCGTGCTGGAGTTTCTAGCTTTGCTGGTGCTGCGTGTACGCGAGCCCGAGCTGCCGCGCCCGTTCCGCATGGGACCTTTGTGGGCCGCGACGGCGCTGTCGATCCCGCCTGCGGCGCTGGTGGGCTATGCGCTGTGGGCTGCCCGCGGCGAGCGCCTCCTGGGCATGTCCGCGCTTGCCTTCGGGGCTCTCGTTGCGCTCGCGGGGGCAGCGGTTTACCTTGCGATGCGCCGTCGCGCCGGAGCCGGCTCTCCCTATGCAGCATTCAGCCGCTAGCCCGGACGGGGCTGTTCGAGTGGGACGAGCCCCGCCGAGGCTTTGCAAAGCTGGTCTACTTCTTATTGGCCGCGAATGCTTCCACTGCCTTGACCACTCGCTCCTTCGCGTACTCGGCATCATGCCAGCCGTGTACCTCGACGCGCTTGCCTTCCAGATCCTTATAGATCGAGAAAAAGTGTGTGATCTCGCGCAGCATATGGGGGTAAATCTGCGTGTAGTCGTTGACCTCGGCGTAGCGGGGGTTGTTCTTGCCCACCGCGAGAATCTTCTCGTCCAGCACGCCCTGATCCAGCATTTCCAGCACGCCGATAGGGCGCACCTGCGACAGGCAGCCGCAAAAGGTCGGCTCATCGACCATGACCAGCACGTCCAAGGGGTCGCCGTCCTCGCTCAGCGTGGATGGAATAAAGCCGTAGTCGCCCGGGTAGGGCACCGGCGAGTACAGGTTCCGGTCCAGCTTAAAGACGTGCAGCTCCTTGTCGTACTCGTACTTGTTCACGCCGTCCGCGGGGATTTCAATGACCGCATTGACGATCTCGGGGCTTTTGTCGCCGACGGGCAGCTCCAGGTAGTTGACCATGCACGTTCCTGTTCTTCAGATTGCCCCGTCCGTGGCGGCCCCGTCAGGCGGGTGGGTCCGGGAGGCTCCGTTTATAATCGGCCACGATGAAGGCTCATGTCTACGTTGTCCCCAAGCGCACCGTGCTCGACCCGCAGGGCCAGGCCATCCACAACGCGCTGCGGCGGTTAGGGCACGCGGAGGTTTCCGGGGTGCGCCAGGGCAAATATTTCGTGCTTTCGCTCGATGAGGCGATGGGGAACGCGCAGGCCCACGCGGAGGTCGAGCGCATCGCCTCCGAGGTGCTGTGCAACCCGGTGGTGGAGGAGTTTTCGTTCCGGATTGAGTGAGCTTTACAGCGCGCGCGACCGGGCGATCAGTTCATCCAAGGTGCGCGGCGGGTCGCCTGCTTCCAGCATGGCCTTAAGAGCGGAATACGGATCAGACTTCGAGCCGCTCTTGCGCAGGGTCGCTTCGTCGTTCATCCAGGCGTAGACGATCGCTTTCTCCTGCGTGGAGAAGCGGAAGAAAAGCCGGTAGCGCGCGTGGAACTTGGCGCGAAACCATTGCCGGTTTTCCTTGCCGAGCGTGTTGCCTTGGCGAAACTGAGGAGCGCTGGGGTCGGACGGGATGATCTCCTGGATATTCTTTTCCACGGAGCGCAGCAGCTTGATCGTGGACCCTGTACCGGCATGCGTACGCGCGGCACTTTGGGCTTTCGCTTTCTCCTTCAACGCGCGCAGCTGCTGCTCAAAGATTGGGTAAGCATACAGATGCCAGCCGTTGACTACGGCCACGACAGCAGGTCCTCGTCGCCGAAGTCCTCATCCTCGGCAACCTCGACTCCCTTGGTCAGCTCGGCAATCTCCTTCATCAGGTTTTCATCCAGCGGCTTGATCCTGTGCGGGTTCTCCGCCATGTCCTTGGCGATCAGGGCCAGGAACGGCCCGAGCACCGGGTCGTCCTCTTCCGCCCGCTCTACCTCGACCGGGTCCGCCGTCACCAGCAGCTGCCCCGGCGCGACGACCCGCGCCCGCACCGTCCCGCTGAACTCCGGGTGGCTGCGGAACAGGGCGCTCTCGAAGCGGAACCCCATCGAGTTGCCGGTCTTGGTTTTCTTACCGATGTACTCGACAGGTGTCGAGGGTACCTCTGTACTATTGCGTCGTTCTGAGATTTGCCGACGAGCCATGCTTTTACCTCGCGTAGCCACGTTAGCACAAACGTAATTACGAAAGTTTCGCCTGGATGTCATTTCGGGAAGCCGTACCCGTTTCGGAACGCGGTCTGCGCTCCAA
>CAXTUV010000484.1:0-2713 GCA_964247445.1 uncultured Acidobacteriaceae bacterium
AGCTTGTAAGTCATAACTTTTCTACTGGCATTTGCACTCATTTTCTTTCCAAAGGGTGATGAGTTCGGCTATCGAGGAATACCTGTCATCTATTCAACATACCTCTGGTATTTTTGGGTTTCCAAGCTCTACACGCCGGAGTTTAGTTATGTACGGTTTGTGCCTACGATCATTTTGGGCGGCGTGACGAACACCTTTTTCGTATATCGAGCCTCAAAGCTGCTCGTTCGCTGGACGAAGTGCCTCATAGCTTAATGCTAAGAAGGAAGCAACAGTGATTACCAACGGCAAGCCCCACCAAATCGACCCGGCGAAACAGAACAGCGCCGCCCTTACCGAAGGTCCTTCGCGGGCGGCAGCAAGAGCTATGCTGCGCGCGGTCGGCTTTACCCGCGACGACCTGGCGAAGCCGGTCATCGGCATCGCCAACACCTGGACCGAGATCGGCCCCTGCAACTACCATCTGCGCGAGCTCGCCGAGGCGGTCAAGCAAGGCGTGCGCGAAGCGGGTGGAACGCCGATGGAGTTCAACACCGTCACCATCTCGGACGGCATCACGATGGGCACCGAGGGCATGAAAGCTTCGCTGATTTCCCGCGAGGTAATCGCGGACTCGGTCGAGCTCGTGAGCCGGGGGAACCTGTTCGACGGTCTTGTGTGTATCGCGGGCTGTGATAAGAACATGCCGGGCACGGTCATGGCGCTGGCGCGGCTGGATATCCCGGGGCTGATGTTCTACGGCGGGTCCATCGCCCCGGGGCACCTAAACGGGAAGGATCTGACCGTCCAAGACGTCTTCGAGGCGATCGGCTCCCATGCCGCGGGCAAGCTGGACGACGCGGGGCTGGAAGCGGTGGAAGCTAACGCTTGCCCCGGCGCGGGCGCGTGCGGCGGGCAGTTCACCGCTAACACCATGGCGATGGCCTGCGAGTTCCTGGGCATCGCGCCGCTCGCGCTTTCCGGCGTCCCGGCGTTCCTGCCGCAAAAGCTCGACGCCGCCCGGGAGGCGGGCCGGCTCGTAATGCAAGCCGCGCGCACCGGCCTGAAGCCCTCGGACCTGATTACCACGCGCTCGCTCGAAAACGCCATCGCGAGCGTGGCCGCCTCGGGCGGCTCGACCAATGCCGTGCTGCACTTCCTGGCGATCGCGCACGAGACGGGTTTGCAGCTGGAAATCGACGACTTCGACCGCATCTCCTCGCGTACGCCCCTGCTCTGCGATCTAAAGCCGGGCGGCAAATACGTCGCGGCGGACTACCAGAAAGCAGGCGGCTCGCGCCTGCTTGCGAAGCGCATGCTGGAAGCTGGGCTGATCAACGGTGACGCGCCGAACGTGACTGGCCGGTCGTTGCGTGAAGAAGCAGAACTGGCCGAAGAAGAGCCGGGCCAACGAGTGATTTTTCCCGTTGCGCAGGCGCTCAAGCCGACCGGCGGCTTAGTGATCTTGAAGGGCAATATCGCGCCCGAAGGCTCAGTGGTCAAGGTCGCCGGGCACAAGCGCCTCAGCCACACCGGCCCGGCACGGGTGTTTGAGTCCGAGCACGAAGCCTTCCAGGCGGTCGAGGCGGGCCGCATCCACCCCGGGGACGTGATGGTGATTCGCAACGAAGGCCCACGCGGCGGCCCGGGCATGCAGGAGATGCTTTCGGTCACCGCCGCCATCGCGGGCATCCCGGAGCTGTCGGAAACGGTGGCGTTGCTCACGGATGGCCGGTTTTCCGGCGCGACCCGCGGGCTGATGGCCGGGCATGTGGCCCCGGAAGCAGCCATGGGCGGACCAATTGCGGCGATCCACGAGGGCGACCGGATTACGTTCGATGTCGTCGGGAAATCCTTGTGCGTGGACTTGCCGGACTCAGAGATTGAGCAAAGGCTTGCCGATTGGCGCGCGCCGGAGCCTCGCTATACGCGCGGGGTGTTTCGGAAGTATGCGGATTCGGTTTCGTCCGCTTCGCGGGGAGCTGTCACCAACTAAAACCGCCTGCGCGGCTGGCGCCAACTTCGTGGGGTGTTTTGAAAGGCAACAACGATGAGCAGCAACGAGCTACCCAACCCGATGCAGGACTGGCAGATGGGCCGCGGCACCCCTGCGCCCCCGACCGCTCCCCGGCATTCGCACGACGAAATTACCGCGCACGCATCGATCGACCTTTCCGGCTCCGAAATCGTTTGGGCGACGCTGGAAGGCGAGGGCGTGCGCGAGGTCTTCGGCTACCCCGGCGGGGCCATCCTGCCCGTCTACGACGCGCTGCGCAAGTTCCCCATCAAGCACATCCTGGTCCGGCACGAGCAGGGCGCGGTCCACATGGCCGACGGCTACGCGCGTGCTTCCGGCCGCGTCGGCGTAGCTATCGCCACCTCCGGCCCGGGCGCGACCAACATGGTCACCGGCCTCGCGACGGCCATGCTCGACTCCATCCCAATCGTCTGCATCACCGGCCAGGTGTCGAGCAAGGTGTTGGGCTCGGATGCCTTCCAGGAAGTTGATATCACGGGCGTCACCCTGCCCGTGACTAAGCACAACTACCTGGTCACGCGCGCCGACGAGATCGCCCCCGTGCTGCGGGAAGCCTTCGCCATCGCCCGCGAAGGCCGGCCCGGGCCGGTGCTCGTCGACATCACCAAGGACGCGCAGCAAGGGATTGCGCGATTCGACTTCGCGAAAGCCGCCGCGCGCCCGCACCGCCCGCACCCTATGCTGGGCGTGAGCCCG
>CAXTUV010000485.1:0-2705 GCA_964247445.1 uncultured Acidobacteriaceae bacterium
CCCAGCCCCACATTCCTTCCCTGCCCATCTCGTACCACGACGCGCAGCCGATCCTTGAGAACCTGGGCGGACCGGGAGCGCCCACGGGCTTTCAAGGCGGGCTGCCCTTCCACTACCACGTCGGCGGCGCGGGCGAGGTCACGGTCCACCTCGACCTGAAAGAAGAGTATGCCTACCGCACGATTTGGGACGTGACCGGCACGATTGATCCCGACCCGGCGAGCAAGGAAGACCCGAACTCCTGGGTGATCGCCGGCAACCATCGCGACGCTTGGACCTATGGCGCGGTGGACCCGAACTCCGGCACCGCGGCGATGCTTGAAAGCGTGCACGGCATCGGCGTGCTGCTCAAGGAAGGCTGGAAGCCGAAGCGGCGAATCATCTTCGCCTCATGGGACGCGGAAGAGGAAGGGCTGATCGGCTCGACGGAGTGGGCGGAAGACAAGGCGCAACACCTCGCCGGGGCGGTCGCGTATTTCAACATGGACGTTGGGGTATCCGGCCCTGATTTCAACGCCTCCGCGGTACCTTCCTTGAAGGATTTCCTGCGTGTGATCGCGCATGAAGTCCCGAGCCCGCGCGCCGCCTCGGTATACGACGGTTGGCTCGCAACACAAAAGGAGAAAAGCACACGCTCCGCGAATAACGGATTCAACGAGCAGCGGCCCGGCGCGGGCTCGTCAACCGACCCGATCAAGATCGGCGACCTTGGCTCCGGTTCAGATTACACGCCGTTTCTCCAACACCTGGGCGTGCCCTCGACCGATATCGGCTCCGACGGACCGTACGGGGTGTACCACTCGGTGTTCGATAACTACGCATGGTTCACCAAGTTCGCCGACCCGACCTTTGTATATGAGCAGCAGCAAGCGCGTGTGTTCGGGCTTGAAGTGCTGCACATGGCCGATGCGGATGTGTTGCCGTATGACTACCCGACCTACGCCCGCGAGGTCGGCGAATACATCGCGGCCGCGAAAACCAAGGCAGGTGACGTGAACCTACCCTTGGACACTGCCTCGGCTGAAGCAGCGGCGAAGCAATTCCTGGCCGCCGCGGAGGCCGTGCACGCCCGCCAAGCCGCTGCGGGAGGGCCGACCCCGGCCCTGAACAAAGCTCTTCGCGAGGCCGAGGCTACCCTCCTAGCCGACTCCGGCCTGCCCGAACGTCCCTGGTACAAGCACGAAATTTACGCGCCGGGTAAGTACACGGGTTATGCGGCCGTGGTCATCCCGGGTGTGAACGAGGCTTTGGATGCGAAGAACATCCCGCTCGCGCAAGCCCAGGTCAAGGTGCTTGCCGGGACGCTCGAGCGTGCCGCCGGTGTGCTCCAAACAGCGGTGAAAATAGAAAACTAATTTTTTCGTTGCAAGCTGCTCCCTCCATGAGTCCAACTGCGTCGAATGGAGTATGCCGCCGAGAGCCTCATCCACGCTGACTGAAGCCGAACACAGGCTGATGAAGCTTCTGTCGCAGCGCGGCGAGTCCTCCGTAGGCGACCTCCAAGCCGCCTTGCCCGAGCAGGACGCGCTTGCATACACCTCGATCCTGACTACCATCCGCATTCTGGAAGCGAAGGGCTACGTGCGCCACCGCAAGCAGGGGCGGGCGTTCCTGTACACGCCTGTGATTGAGGAAGGCGAAGCCCGGTCCAGCGCCTTGCGCCACACACTGCGGCGCTTTTTCAACAATTCGCGCGAGCAGCTGCTTGTTTCCATGCTGGGCGACGGCGAGATCACGCCGGAAGAGCTGGACATGCTTAAGCGGCGCATCGTGGAGGCGGAGTGAACCTTCCCGTCTTCCTGGCGGACCGCGCGCTGCGCTCGGCGTGGGAAAGCCTGCTGTTTGCCCTGTTTACCCTCGCGCTGTTCCGGTTCCTTCCCCGGCTCGCGCCGGGGAAGCGGTTCGCGGCCGCCGCGATCGCGTTTGCGCTGGCCGTCGCGGTTCCCTTTTGTCCAGCCCTGAATTTCGACGCAAGCAGCGATTTTGCTGGAGCAAGCGCAATCGCCCTGCCTTGGCGGACCGCCCCCGTGTTGGCTGCCGCGTGGCTCCTAGGTTCCTCGGCGCTCCTGCTTCGGCTTGCGTGCAGCGCGTGGTCGCTCACGGCTCTCCTCCGTACTTCGCAGCCCGCGCCGCCCGCGCTTCAGACCTTATATCGCGGCGTCACGCGGGGCCGCGCCCGGCGCGCCCGCCTCCTGCTGGCTGATGATCTTTCAGCCCCAAGCGCTTGCGGCCTGCTGCGGCCCGCCATTCTGCTGCCGAGCGCCCTGCCCGCGCTGCTCAGCAAAGAGGAGCTCGCGGCCATTCTGCGTCACGAGGCCGCGCACCTGAACGGGGGAGACGACTGGCTCGCGCTCGGGCTGCGGCTCACACGCGCCTTACTGCCCTTTGCTTTTGGGCTGGGTGCGATCGAGCGCCGCCTGCTTGCGGCCCGCGAAATGCTGTGCGATGACGCGGCGCTGCATGCGCGGAAAGGCCTCGCGCCGTCACGCAAGAGCTACGCGGCCTGCTTGGCGCGTTTAGCGGAATCCGCTTTGCGCCGCGCAAACGCGCTCGCCCCAGGGCTCGGCGGGTCGGAGCTTTCCCTGCGTATCGGGCATATCCTCGCCGGCGCGCAAGGCTGCGAACCGGGCAAGCTGCGCTCCGCGGCCGCGGCGCTGGCGGGCGCGGCGCTGTTCCGGCGCCGCGCCTGATCCGGCTGTGGCCGG
>CAXTUV010000486.1:0-2701 GCA_964247445.1 uncultured Acidobacteriaceae bacterium
ACCTGGCGGCGATGGATTTGGTTTGGGCTTGTATGGGGGGTCATCGCGCTTTCGAATCCCGAGGTGTGCATCATGCTGCCCGTGATGGGCATATGGGTGCTGCTCGGCGCGGGCCGCGACTGGCCACGGCAGATGAGCCGGGCGGCGCTGGCCGGCGCGCTCTGTCTCGCGCTCATTGCACCATGGAGCCTGCGCAACTGGCATGTCTTCCACGCCTGGGTGCCGCTCCGAGGCAATTTCGGCGCGGAGCTCTACCTTGGCAATGGGCCCGGCGCGGTGGGCCTGCTGATGGAGTACAACCATCCCGGCGAGGACATGCGGCAGCTCGCGATCTATGGGCGAATGGGCGAGGTGCGCTATGTGCGTATGCGGGGCGAGCTTGCGAAGGCTGTGATCCGGGCGGACTGGGGACGGTTTCTGCGGCTGAGCGCTACACGGCTTTACTACTTGTGGTTTTCCGTGCCGCACCCTTCGGATGACTCGCCGCTGGTCGAGTACGGGCGCAACCTGAACTTCCAGTTCACCTCGATCGTTGGGCTCCTGGGGTTGGCGCTGGCCCTGCAACGCCGCGTTCCCGCGGCGGGGCTGTTCGCGGCTTGCTTTCTGCTTTTGCCGCTGCTCTATTACTTCGTGACCGTCCATGCGCGGTTTCGGCACCCGTTCGAGCCACTGATCGCGATCTTGGCGGTGTACCTGTTCCAGTCGGCGCAGAAGGCTCGGACCGTACGCTGGTCCGCGCGCAAGTCCACAAGCGTTGACCGGGTTGTCGCCGCCCGCTACACTGGATAGGTTCGGCTATTCGCGACCCCCTTTGCGCCTGTGCGCGAGGATTCAGGGCGAGCGCCGGGTAAGACTAGGGGCCGCTTTCGGCGCGGCCGCAAAGGAATCTGAGCCATGTATGCAGTGATCCGCACCGGCGGCAAGCAGTACCGCGTCGCCCCGGGAGATGTGTTGAGGGTGGAGTCAGTCGCGCCCGGTGAGAACGGGGCGGTCGAATTTGGTGAGGTCCTGGCGTTTTCCGGCGCGGCGGGCGAGGTAGCTAAGCCGTCTGAGGGCGCGAAGGTGCTCGGGACCGTGGTGAATGAGGGCCGGGGCAGTAAAATTCTTGTCTTCCATCTCAAGCGGAAGAAACAGTACAAGAAAATGCAAGGGCACCGGCAGGGCTTTACCGAGGTCAAGATCCACGAAATTCAGGTCGGCGGTCAAAGCTATACCGCCTCGGCACAGGCATAGGAGCGGGCAATGGCGCATAAAAAAGGACTGGGCAGCTCAAAAAACGGCCGCGACTCAAACGCGCAACGATTGGGTGTGAAGCGGTTCGGCGGTGAGGTCGTGACAGGAGGATCCATCCTGGTCCGGCAGCGCGGCACGCGCTTAAAGCCGGGGGCCAACGTTGGGCTTGGCTCGGACGATACGCTGTTTGCGAAGATTGATGGGCGAGTTAAGTTTGTGGACCGCGGTCGGACGGGCCGATTTGTAGCAGTCGAGCCGCTAGCGGTGCCCACGCAGGAAGTAGCGGCAGACTAGCTCCGACTGTGCTTTGATGGAATGTGCTCCCTGCCGGCTCTGCACAGCTTCCAGGAGGATAGACTCTCCAATCTAAGTGCGACGTGATAACCGTTTAGTAAGCGAAGAAGATGGCACCAGCGGGTGCCATCTTCTTCGCGGCTATGCTTGTTAAGCTTTCCCCTTGTGACGCTCTAGAATACTGTCCACAACTGATTCGACAGTAGTAATAAACGGTATGTGCTCGGTTTCCCTCTGAGCTACGCCGATCTTTTTTGCGATTTCGTCCCATTTCGAAAGCCGTGACGCAGGAGAAAGCGTGTGAGGTAGGCGCTTCGGCTCGGGACGTAAAACATACACGCTCCACATTGCGACTACGAAGGCAATCGCAAACTCTTCTGCAATATTAACCCAAATTGCAAGCTGAGGTGGAGCATTAAAGGTTACCGCTAAGGCGACATCTAAAATCCCGAGAAGAGCCAAGCCCAAGGCGAAACCGATAGGTCGGCTGAGTAGAAACATTCCCAAGCGCCGAAGTTGAGTGAGAAACAAAACTAAAATAGACAGCTCGAACATGCAAATGCATAGCAAAAAAGAAACACTCATTTCGTTTAGCCATCTACCGACGTCACGCACTCCGAAAACAGGAAGATGTGCTGTTAGTGCAATCGCTAGAGCGAGAATAGCCGCCCAGCGAAAAACGACCAGCGCAGCGGTCGAGAGACCCGGAAGTGGAGAGAGCGCTTTCCTCAAAACAGCGCTCATTGCATAGAATACACATATGGCAGAAACTACATATACGGTCCAATACAGACCTGCATAAACCTCATCAAGAGATTTCCTCGCAAGATGTATTGGCAACATTTGACTATAAAGCAAAGCATATGAAATGGAAGCAAATGCTTTGCTGAGAGCAAACAGCTTAAACGAACTATAGCTCGGAGGAGTCTCTTGTGCAGCCCTGACCTGCCGAGCCTCAACCAGCTTGTTTCCAAGATGCAGCACAACAAGGAGCAGTAGCCATAAGGCTGGTTCCATCTTGGTCAGGGTCGCTAATGTTTGACTCGTATTCAAGCGGGTCTCAATCGGGCTGTTCCCTATTCAGGACCCGCTTGCTACGAAACAGGTCTCACTATTTCTAGGACTGCCAGCGCCCCAGCGGGATGTTTGCAACTTGAACCTTACCTCCAAGAGG
>CAXTUV010000487.1:0-2683 GCA_964247445.1 uncultured Acidobacteriaceae bacterium
ATACGGTGTTCGCCCTCGGCGCGGGCGAGAGCGTGGTGGCCATCAGCGACTACACTAAGTACCCGTCCGCGGCGCTCGCGAAACCAAGCGTGGGCGACCTGTTTCACCCCTCGCTCGAGAAGATCGCGGCGCTCCATCCCGACCTGGTCATCGGGCTCCCGGGGGTGAAGGCGTCGGAGATCAACAGCGCCATCGAGCGGCTGGGCATCCCGATCTACCTCCTAAACCCGCGCGGCTTGCCCGGTATTCTCCAATCGGTGTCGAAGGCCGGCGAGGCGCTCCACCGCGAAGCGGAAGCCCGGACGCTGGTCGCGAACCTCCAGGGGCGCATCGCGGCGGTGGAGGCGAGGGTCGCGGGCAAGGAGCGCCCGAGCGTGTTTGTGCCGATCTGGTACGACCCGGTCATCACGGTCGGCAAGCACGCCTTTCTGACGGAGATCGTCGAGGCGGCGGGCGCGCATTCAGTAACCGACGACCTCACGCCGGACTGGCCGCAGGTGAGCCTGGAAGCGGTGGTAGCCTGGCACCCGCAAGCGCTTGTGCTCGAGCGCGGGGGGAAGCTCACGCTCGAAGCCTTGCGCGAGCGTATTGGATGGAACACATTGCCCGCCGTGATCGACGGTAGGATTTATTACATAGACGACCGGATCGAGCTGCCGAGCCCGGTTGCTATCGACGCCCTGGAGGATTTAGCCCGCACCATCCACCCATAGCACTTTCACGCACTACTAACCAACGCAAGGTGTTCGGGAAGCGCGGTGTGAATCCGCCACTACCCCGTAGCTGTATGCGCAGAGGCGCGGACGAGGACCAGCAAAGCCACTGGAGCGAATGCTCCGGGAAGGCAGTCCGCAGCCGTTGAAGCGCGAGTCAGAAGACCGGCCTTGCGAGCGATACCCGAGGGGGAAAAATGACGCAACACACTGCCCGCACGCGCGGGCCACTGCCCATTGCCGCACGGCGCGGGTTGTCGGCGCGGCTGGTCGCCGCCGGAGCGCTGCCTTGGGCCGCGCAAAAGGACTCCGGCCTCCATGGTTCCATCAAGGATCCGGTCGGGGCGCTTGTGCCCGGAGCAAAGGTGGAGCTGCTCGATAACCGAGGCCGGACGCTCGCGAGGACGACGGCTGACGCGGCTGGCGCATACCGGTTCACGGTCCCGCAAAGCGGGCGCTATACGGTGCATGTGGAGGCCGCGACGTTTCAGCCGGTGAGCACGGCATCTGTTTTCGTTTCCGCCGACGGCGGCGCGGACCTGGATGTTTTCCTGGCCACGCGCACGGAAACCGAGGAGGTCACCGTGACGGCGACCGGCATCCCGACGCCGGAAGCGCAAGTGGGCGCATCCGTGACGCGTTTGGACGCGGACCAGTTTCGCTACACGCAACAGGTCCAGGAGCAGCTGCGGCTGGTGCCGGGCGCGCAGCTGACGCAAGCCGGGCAGCAGGGCAGCACTACTTCGCACTTCATCCGCGGCCGCGACTCCGACGCGAACAAAGTGCTGATCGACGGCGTGCCGGCCAACGACATCGGCGGCGCGGTGGAGTTCGCGAACATCGCGACCACCGGCGTGCAATCGATTGAAGTGCTGCGCGAGCCGGATAGCGCGCTTTACGGCTCGGACGCGCTTTCAGGCGGGGTCAACCTGGTTTCAAAGCGCGGCGCGACACCGCTGCCCTTGTTCACAGCGTCCGGCGACGGCGGCAACCTCGGCACTTACCGCCAGGAGGAAACCGCGAGCGGGCTGCTGCGGCAGTTCGACTACTACTCCTCCTACGCGCGGCTCGACACGCGCAACAACCTGCCGAACGACCAGTTCCACGAAGGCACCTATGTGGGCAACCTGGGCTACTCGCCGAACGCGAAGCATGCCTTCCGGTTCACGGCGCGGCATATCGCGACGCGCGCCGGCCAGCCGAACGCGACCGCGTTCTACGGCATCCCGGACGCGGCGGGCACGCGCGACCTCGACAGCTTTTACACAGGCAGCTGGGATGGGCAGCTCACGCCGCGGGCGCATGCGCAAATCCGCTACGGGGGCCTGCGGCTCGACAATCTGTTCACGGACTACGCGCCGACCGGGCTGCTCGACGAGAACGGCAATTACCTGGGCGCGCCCGTCACCATCACCGGCGCGAACGGCTATAGCGTGAGCGGGCAGGCCATCTTTCAGTTCGGCGGCTCGACCTACCCCAACACGTTTCAGTCGCCGACCGCGCGCGACTTCGTGTACGGGCAGGCGGACTTCCGCGTCAACCCGCACCTGTTCGCGCTGGGCGGGTTTAAGTTCGAGAACGAGCGCGGGTCCACAATCGTGCAGCCGGGCGCTTCGGTGAGCAGCATCAATCGCGGTAACTACAGCTATACGGCGCAGTTCGGAGGCGACTGGAGGCATCGCTTCTTTTACACCGTGGGCACGGGGCTTGAGGACAACGGCCTGTTCGGCTTCGCGGCGACCCCGCGGGTTTCGCTCGCCGGGTACCTGCGGCAGCCTTCGCAAAGCGGGCGGGTCGGCGGCACCAAGCTGCACGGCAGCTTCGGTAAAGGGATCAAGGAGCCGAGCATCTTTCAGCAGACCAACTCGCTGCTCGCGACCGTGAATGCGCTCCCGAACGGCGCGCAGCTTGCCTCGCAGCTGGGGCTGGCACCGATCGGCGCGGTCACCTCGCGGCTCTACGACGGCGGC
>CAXTUV010000488.1:0-2677 GCA_964247445.1 uncultured Acidobacteriaceae bacterium
GCGCGAGCAGGTGGAAGCGCGGCTGCGCGCGCACGGCGACGGCGGGCTGGTCGCGGACCTATACCCGGTCGGCAGCTGGCGCGACCATCCGCCGCTGCCCGCGGGGCCGGGGATCAGCGACCCGCAAGACGTGCCGGATATCCCGCTCGACTCAACGCAAACCCGTCTGCTGCCGGTACCGGAACTGCTGGCGCTGGGCAGCCCCTGCCTCGGCTGTCGGGCGGGGTCGAATGAGTGGGCGGTTTCGGGCGCGCACACAGCCGACGGCAAACCCTTGCTCGCGAACGACATGCACCTCAGCCACGCCATCCCCGACCCTTGGTACGAGTCGGAGCTGCGCGCCGGAGCATTCCACGTCGCGGGCGTCACCATCCCGGGTCTTCCGTGGATCGCCGCCGGGCACAACGAGCACATCGCGTGGGGTTTTACGGCGCTTGGCGGCGACACGCAGGATGTGTACGTGGAGCCGCCCGGCTCCATCATTGCTACCAATCATGAGCGCATCGCGGTCCGGGGCGGGCACGATATCGCGCTTGAGATTGCCCGCACGGCGCATGGGCCGGTCATTACGCCCCTGCTCGCGGGCGAGCGCCGCACGCTCGCGCTGCGCTGGTCAATTTACGACGAACAAGCGCGCGGGCTGCCGCTGTTGGCGCTTGACCAAGCCATGGATTGGACGAGCTTCCGCGCCGCCATGGGGCAGTGGTGGGCGCCGACCCTGAACGTCGTGTACGCCGATGACGCCGGGCACATCGGCTATCAAGCGGTCGGCCTCATTCCCACGCGCGCGGCAGGCTTAACCGAGCTGCCCACGATCGCGCCGAATGAATGGACCGGCTTCGTGCCTTTTGACGGCGGCATGCCGGGCATACTTGATCCGGCGGGCGGCATTCTTGCAACCGCGAACAGCCGCGTGACCCCCGACGGCTGGCCTTATCAGCTCACGCTCGATTGGGCCCCGCCTTACCGGAATGAGCGCATTCTCCGTCAGCTGAGCGGTGCCGCCGGCCTGACCGAGAAAGACATGCTCCGGCTCCAAACCGATGTGTACTCCGAGGTGGACCAGGAGATCGCGCAGCGCATGGCTTATGCCATTGATCGCGCGCCGCACGCGAGCCCGCGCCTGCGACAAGCGGCAGACCTCCTGCGGTCGTGGGACGGGGTCATGGGCGTGGACTCGCCCGCTGCGGCGATCGTGACGCGGGCCGAGAATGGGTTCTGGCCGGAGGTGCTGGGCTCGAAAATCGGCGACGGCTGGCATTTATACGATTGGGGCGAAAAAGCTTTCGCGCGCGAGCAGATCATCACCGGGCAGCCCGCGGCGTGGCTGCCGCCCAGGTATAGAAACTGGAACGAGTGCTTGGCGGCGCTGGCGGAAGCGGCCATCGCGGATGCGCCCACCCGCCTCGCGGACTTGCGCTACGGCAGCGAGCACATGATTCAGATCGAACACCCGCTTTGGAGATTTCTGCCGGGACTCCGAGCCGAAATCGGGCCGCTGCCGCAGTCGGGCGACCCGGCGACCGTGAAGCAGGTCTCGGGGGACCTGGGACCGTCGCAACGATTTACCGCCACGCCCGGAGACTGGGACCGCTCCACCGAAAACCTAGTAACCGGTGAGTCGGGCGACCCGCTCAGCCCGCATTTCCGCGACCAATGGGACAGCTGGTATGGCGGCACGAGCTTTGCGCTGCCGTTTACCGCGGCAGCCGTGGCTCAGTCCGCCCGACACACGCTGCGGCTGGTTCCTTGAGCCATGCCGGCCGCGCTTACGGTTACTTTGCTCATCGTTCTCGTTTTTTTCGCTCGTGGATGGGCTCCGTCCTGCGGGCACGACTTCGGCTTCCACATGCAGAGCTTCCTTGCGGCCGAGCATGCCTGGAAAGCCGGGCTGCCGATTCCACACTGGGTGATGCCGGCCAACTGGGGCGCGGGCGAGCCGCGCTTTGAGTTCTACCCTCCGCTCTCGTGGCTTTTAGGGGCAGCGCTCGGGTCCGTGCTGCCGTGGAGCGCCGTTCCCGCGGCTTTCACCGCTGTGTGCGCGGGGGGCGCTTCTTGGACCATGTACCGTGCCGCGCTGGCGCTCGGCGGGACCGGCATTCGCGACGGCCATTCTGTATGGGGTCAGCCCGTATCTACTCTTCAACGCCTATGAGCGCACCGCCTATGGTGAGCTTCTGGCGGCCGTGTGGATGCCGCTGTTCCTCGTCGCGCTCGCTATCCGGCCCTTGCCCGCGACGCGCGCCGGCTTGCTTTTGGCGGCGCTTTGGTACACCAATGCGCCTGCGGGAGTGCTCGGCTGCTACCTGCTCCTGTTCAGCGCGATTTTCTGGTCGGTTTGGGATCGCAGAGGCGGTCTACAGCGCATGGCAGGGCATGCGGGGGCTCTGGGACTCGGATGCCTGCTCGCGGCGGACTATCTTTTTCCCGCGAAGTACGAGCAGCGCTTTGTCGAAATCACGCGCGCGGTGGGCCAAGGAATGCGCGCGGAGGACAGCTTCCTCTTCGAGCGCACGGGCGAGGCCTTTCATGATCAGGTGCTCCGGACAGCCTCGTGGATCGTTCTCGCGACCGTTGGGGCCGGGCTTGCGGCGGCGATTCTATGGCGGGAGCGGGCGAGGCATGCCGACCCAACTTGGAGGCTCGAGGAATGCTTTGACGCGGGCGCGGTGGGCTT
>CAXTUV010000489.1:0-2669 GCA_964247445.1 uncultured Acidobacteriaceae bacterium
TCTGGCCTACCCTGATGGCGTGAACCTACCAACCGTCTACCAATACAAAGAGGTAGTCAACGTAGACCGAGCGGGCAACAGCTTTTCCGGAACGTTCTCGATCGAGGCTTTTGATCCGAAAACTCACGCTCAGCAGGGAGTCACGTTGAAAGGCACGCTTACGGGGGAAAGAGTCAGACTCGACACAACTATCGATTCCCAAAACTTCTGACGGCGAAATTGTCGGGAGGTTGTGCCGACAAACATTCGGCACGGACCTCCCTGCTTGTTCCAGTTATGTCCAAGGGCACCGACCGTCTCCACGAACGTTCATGAATAAGGAGAACGGTGGGTGGGCAAGTGACGCCTCAGCTGCCGGACTGCCCAGGGAACGACGGTGCCGTTGCAGCCGACTTGCTGACCGCGATGCGCCCCTGCTTCTGGTACTGCTCGGTCAAATTGGAGACGAAGACCGCAAAGGCTTCCTCGCGGCTCTGGTCGAGAAAAGCTTCCTTCGCCCGCGGCAGGTTCTGCGCGACATCGGCGGGAGGAGGCTCCTGCCGGTCATCCAGCTTCGCGACCGCGCCTGAAGCCGTGCCGCGAAGCGGGCCGCTGATTTGCCCGGCCTTGAGCGAGAACAGCTGCGGCGCGGTGGTTGCGAGCGCGCCCAACTCCGGCACCTGCGCTTGCCGGCCCACCAGGTCGCTGGTCTTCACCGTCGCGCCAAGCTCGGCCGCCGCCTTGGCGAGATCGTTGTAAGCATGGGCTTTGTCGGCTAATTGCTGAGTGCGCTGTTCCAGCAGGACAGGGGTCTGCTGGGCGCGGTAGTCGGAGAGGATATGGTCCTTATAGGCGGCGAACTCAGGCGCGTGCGCCGGATGGATGTCCTCGACCTGGAAAACGGCGAAGCCGTCGCCCGTATTGGTGGTTTGCGGGGGCGCGCCCTTGGTCGCCGCGAACGCCGCGCTCAGCAGCTTCGAGGCGTCGGCCACGCCCGGCGCGACCGCGTCCTGGGCGAGGTAGTCCGTGCTTTGGAGCTTGAGCTTGTGGGCGACCGCAGTCGCCGCGAAGCCGGTTTTCTTGGCTTCAGCCGCGAGCTGGTTGCCGAACGCCTGCTCGGCACCCTGCTCCTTTTGCTGAGTCAGCGCGGCCAGGATCATGGGCTGCACCTCACTGAACGGCTTGGTGTGCGCGGGCTGCTTCTCCTCGGTCTGGATGATGTGGTAGCCGAACTGCGATTTCACCAAGTCGGAGGTTTGCCCAGGGTTCAGCGAGAATGCTGCTTGCTCAAATGGCGGCACGGTCACACCACGTTTGATGAACCCAAGCTCGCCGCCCGCTGCTTTTGAACCGGGGTCGTCGGAGTTGGCCTTGGCCAGCGCCGCGAAATCCCCGCCCTTATGCAGCTGGTCCAGGATGCTCTGCGCTTTCGCCTTGGCGGCAGCGTCCTCGGCGGGGGTGGAAGCCTTGATGAGAATATGGCGCACCCGCACCTGTTCGTCGACCTTGTAGTCAGCCTGGTGGGCGTTGTAGTAAGCCTGCTCATCGGCTTCGGTCACGGGCGGCACGCCGCCGGGCAGGTTTTCCGACGAGAAAGTGATGTACTGAAGCTTGCGGGCTTCTGGAATCGCCGTTGCGTAGAGTGCTCCGTGCGACTTGAAGAACTCCTGCAGCTGCGCATCAGTTGGGTTGATGGTCTTGCCCACCTCGTCCGAGGTCAGAACCGCATACGTGAACTTGATCTTGGTTGCCGCGTCGATGTACTGCGAGCGAACCTGGGTATCTGTCACGGCAACCCCACCGGTAATCAGGTCGCGCAGCCGCGCTTCTTCCAGTTCCTTCTTGATCTCAGTCTCAAATTTCTCCGTGCTGATCCCGAAATTATCTTGGATCAGCTCCTTATAGCGCTGGTCGCCGATATAGTTGCCGCCCGGAAACAGCACCGCGCCGATAGGGCCGGAATGCAGGAACTTGCGCACCGCGTTATCGGAAACCTGTAGTCCGAGCCGGTCGGCCTCGTTCACCATGACGGCCTGCTGAATCAGTGCCTTACCGGCCTGCGGGACCACGAACGGCAGTGCCGCGGGCGGCCAGCCTTGCCGCTGCACCATCCGCTGAGCGGCCTGCTGCACATCCTGGTTAGAAATGTCAGTCGACGCCCCGAACACGCGCGAAAACACATTGCCGCCGTGAATGGTCGCGTAGGTGTTCGAGTCGACCGAGGTTTGGAAGATGCCGGGCACCAGCGTGATCACCATCGTGATGATGGCGATGGAAATGATGGCGATGAACACGCCCTTGATGATGCGGCTGTCTTTTTGGAGAAAACGGATCATGGCTTCGGTAGCTTTCCGGGCGCTGGGCGCGCAACCCATCCAGTATACGGACGACTCGAGCCGCCGCTTCGGAAGCTAGGCCGGCGACAAAGTAAGCTCCGTGATCTCTGACGGACACCGGAACCGGAAAGGCAGCCCCACCGACCCGATCCCGCGGTTGACGTAAAGCTGCGTGCGGCCCATGCGGAAGTGGCCTTCAACATAGCGTTTGCCGAGCGGCGGCAGCATGAGCGGCGGCAGAAACGGGATGCGGACCTGCCCCCCGTGCGTATGGCCGGAGAGCATGAGGTCGACACGGTTGAGCCGGGCAACGGCGGGCAGGATGTCCGGCTCGTGCGCCATCAGGATCACCGG
>CAXTUV010000490.1:0-2668 GCA_964247445.1 uncultured Acidobacteriaceae bacterium
CCCGAAGGCCCTCGGCTTGCAGATGCTGAGCTTGTCCGGCCACAAGCTGCACGGCCCGCAAGGCGTAGGCGCGCTGTGGGTGGGCCGCGGCGTGCGCCTACAGCCGTTGTTCTACGGCGGCGCGCACGAGCGCCAACGCCGCGCCGGGACAGAAAACCTGCCCGGGATCGTCGGGCTGGGCGCGGCTATCCGGCGCTCGGTTTCGGCGCTGCGCGCGGGTGAGCAGGAGCGCGTCGCGGCCATGCGGGACCGCCTGGAGCGCGGGCTGCTCGCGGCTGTCCCTGAGTCTGGGATCAACGGCCCGTCCGGGCCGGGTACGCGCCTGCCCAACACCACCAATCTCTGGTTCGACCATCTGGAGGGTGAGGCACTGGTCATCGCGCTCGACCTGAAAGGGTTGGCGCTTTCGGGCGGGTCGGCCTGCGCTTCCGGCGCGACCGAGCCCTCGCACGTGCTCACCGCCATGGGCCTAAGCGCCCACCGCGCCCGCGCCAGCCTGCGCTTCTCCCTCAGCCGCATGACGACGGACGAGGAAGTCGACCGCGCTCTCGAGCTCGTCCCTGCGGCCGTCGCGCGTCTGCGCGAGCTGAGCCCGGTGTTTGTGGGATAGTTGGTGACGCGATCTTTGCACTCACATCAGAAATGGGCTGGTACGCCTAGTCTGCGACTTCCAAGACCCTGTTCCTGGAAGCCGCCGAACCAAATTACTCTGTCCTTTGATAAAGTACGGCTACACCTATTCGAATAACTGCACCGGAACCGAAAGATGGGCAACCGAAACAATAGAAATGCAGCAAAGGTCCGCGAAACCGCCATCCAGCAGTTCATTCAGGTCGACACCGTCCGCGTAAGCAAGCCTGCGGGTGACTTTGCGGAGTGGTTATGGAACACAGAAGCGTCCTTGCGCTCAGGAGCTAAAGCTTCAGATGTTCCTTGCGAGACCTGTACCGCGTGTTGCCGCTCCTCCATATTTGTGCATATCAGGCCGGACGAAACTCAGGCGCTATCAAGGATCCCTCGCAATCTGCTGTTTCCCGCCCCAGGTCTTCCGAAGGGTCATGTCCTGATGGGCTACAACGACCGAGGCCACTGCCCTATGCTCATTAACAATAAGTGCTCGATCTACGAGGATCGACCTCAGACTTGTCGCGAGTATGATTGCCGAATCTTTTCGGCAACAGGCATTTCAATCAGCCCGGAAATACAAAGCGACATAGCGGAACGTGCTGCATCCTGGACTTTTTCTTATGAGAATGCATAAAGCGAGACGAAATATGAAATTCTTACAGAGGCAGCAGCTTTTTTACAGAGAAATAGAGAGCTTTTCCCTCCGGGAAGCCTGCCCACGCAACCAGGTTCCCTTGCAGCACTTGCAGTGAGAGTTTATCGATTGTTTGCTGACGAGAATATTAAAACCCGCACTGGCCGACAAGTCGCATCCGATGCGCAAGTTGCACAAGCCATCATGGCTGTATTACATACTCCGTAGCTCGGTTCTATAAACACTTACTTCATCAACTGAGAAGCGTGAAAGTTGTCCGAGCGATTCTGACTGGTGGAGGTATGACTACAGACGAAGTGGAAATTATTGACCAGGTTCAGCGAGAAGGTGCGAGTAACTGCCCGCGAGATTCTTCAGGTCCGTGGGAAATACCTGTGTGCGGGTCGGCGTGAAGCTGCCAAGGGTAGCTGCCGGGCGACAGCTGCGGGATTTGGTACAAGCCAGCACCGTCCGAAGTGGCCGTATGGCTGACTCCAGTCGCGGTGTTGGTCGCCGTCACGACGGACCCCGGCACAACCGCTCCGCTCGGGTCCGTGATGGTACCGGTCACCGTCGCTGTGGTGCCCTGGGTCCAGGATGTGGGACCCGCGAGCAGAAGCAGCGCAAACACGGCAAGCGGAAGAACGCGCCGTGATGAATTTGGAGATAGACATGCGTGGAGTTGCATCGACAGGCCTCGATTCAGGGGTGCGCGGATGCTGCTTACAGCCGCGCATTATCGGATCGGCTTGTAAGCCCGCGGCTTCCCGGCAAACACGGGAGCCGACACGGAAGTTGCAGGTTAAGCGAACAAATCAGTACGAAACTTACCCGCCGTAATTTGCGCACCATTTTGGGTATAGCCTCGGCAGCTGTCAAGCAAGAATCTTCGCCCCCGCTCGACAAGCGGTTGTTCTTACCCGGCGTGTAATCCCGCGTTCCACCGTCCGTTCCAAGGAGGGATTACGATGGAAGCCGCATGTCTTTCTCCCTTCGCCTGAGTGCGTTTCTCGCCCTGCCGATCGCCGGGTACTTGGCAAGCCCGCCCCAAGCCAAGCCCGCCGCCGAGCCGCGCCTGCGCAGCCATGTGTTCATTTACAGCGTCGCGGACGGCGCGTCGCGGGAAGTGTTCACGGACGACTCGGTGTGGGAGGCTCCGAACTGGTCGCCGGACAGCAAATACCTGCTGGTGAACCATGCCGGGGGGCTGTACAGGCTGCCGCTCAGCGCGGCGGGCAAGTCGAAGCCGGAGCAGCTCAAGCTGCCCGCCAGGTTCGACTGCAATAACGACAAGTCGCTTTCGCCCGACGGCACTAAGCTCGCCTTTTCCGCCTCGACCCCGGCGAGCCATGGTTCCGAGGTGTTCCTGGCGAATGCGGACGGCAGCAGTCCGAAGCAGATGACAAC
>CAXTUV010000491.1:0-2666 GCA_964247445.1 uncultured Acidobacteriaceae bacterium
ATCCCGGATGTTGTCCATCCACTCCAGGTACACCTTGCGGGACTGGTCGGGGATGAACCGCATCGCGGGCTCGCCTTGCTCGGGCGCGGCTGCCTCGCGCGCTTTTCTTGCCAACCCCGCGCGAAGTTGGCCCTGCTCATCGGTGAAGTCCGCGGCGCGCAAGAACCATTGAGTGGAAAGCCGCGGCTCGATCACCGCCCCGGTTCGCTGCGATAGCCCGATCGACATCGGGTGGTCCTTGACCTCGACCAGCAGTCCCGCCGCTTGGAGGTCCGCGACGATTCGCTCGCGCGCGGCAAACCGGTCCAGCCCATGGTAAGGCGAGCCGGGCAGGTCGATGCGCGCTTCCGCGTCCATGACCGTGAGCTGGGCGAGCCCGTGCCGCTCGCCGATAGCGAAGTCGTTGGGGTCGTGCGCGGGCGTGACCTTTACGGCACCCGTGCCGAACTCCGGATTCGCCCAGCTATCGGCGATCACCGGGATTTCCCGGCCAGTGAGAGGCAGCTGCAACATCATGCCGAGGTAGGCCGTGTAGCGCGTGTCTGAAGGGTTGACCGCGACCGCGACGTCGCCCAGCATTGTTTCCGGCCGGGTGGTCGCGATAGTAATCGCGCCGGAGCCGTCCGCGAGCGGGTAGCGCACATGGTAGAGCTTGCCCAGGCGATCCTCGTGCACGACTTCAAGATCGGAAACGGCGGTACCCTGCACGGGATCCCAGTTCACGATGTACTTGCCGCGATAGATCAGCCCGGCCTCATGGAGGCGCACAAAGGCTTCCTGCACCGCGCGCGACAGCCCTTCATCCATGGTGAAGTACTCGCGCGACCAGTCCACGGTGACGCCCAGGCGCCGCATCTGCTCCAGAATCGCGCCGCCGAACTCCTCGCGCCACTTCCAGGCGCGCTCCAAAAACCGCTCCCGCCCCAACTCCTTACGCGAGATCCCTTCACTGTGCAGTTGACGCTCCACCATCATCTGCGTCGCGATGCTCGCGTGGTCGGTGCCCGGCACCCAAAGTGTGCGGTCGCCGCGCATCCTGTGCCATCGAACCAGAATGTCCATCTCGGTTTGATTGAGCATGTGCCCCATGTGAAGGCGGCCCGTGACATTCGGGGGAGGCAGAAGCATGGTGAACGGCTTGCCCTGGGCGTTCTCGGCAGGCTTCCACAGGTCGCTTTGAGCCCAGAACTCGGCCCATTTCTTCTCAATCGCGGCGGGGTCGTACTGTTTTGGCAGGTCGTAGGGCATGGCTCAGGTTTCACGATAGCATCGGAGCTTTGACGAACACCTGGCGTAGCCCGCGCACCGCGTTGCCTAGCCAGACTGCGTCGGCGGCAAGCAGTTCGTCCAAGCCGAAAGCTTCTTCCCGCAGCTCCGGCATGGTTTGGAGCAGGTGCGCGCGTTGGACGCCGGGCAGCACGCCGCAGGGAAGGGGCGGCGTGCGCCAAGCGGTTCCGTTCCGAACAAAAACGGAGTGGATCGCGCCTTCCGTGACCTCGCCGCGCTCATTGGTGAAGAGCGCATCCACACAGCCCTGCGCGCGGGCTTCCTGGATGGCGTGGTCGTACAGGGCGCGCCGGGTCGTCTTGTGCCGCAGCCAGAGGTCGGTGGAGGAGACCGGCTCGGGCCAGAGCATGACGCGCAGGGGGCCGGGTTCCTCCTCGATGGGCTGCGGCGGTTCGATTCGGAGATCGCCCGAGTGCCCGACCGTCATGCGCACTCGCCATGGGCCGCCGTCGAGCGTACCTAGCTGTGCGGTGACGGCTTGCTTGATCCCGTCGCACACGAAGCCGAGGCGGGCCGCCGACCGGCGCAGCCGCTCCATGTGGAGCGCGAGCAGAGGGCAGCGGCCGTTCTCCCAGCGCATGGTTTCGATCAGCCGGAACTCCGGCCCGCGTAGAAACTCTGCTTTCAGAAGGCACTCGCGGTACTCTTCGTCCGCCTTGGAGTCCCAGGTGATGCCCGCGCCTACACCCATGCGGAACCGGCTGCCTTCGAGGACGCCCGTCCGGATGGCGACCGAAAAGACCGCGTCGCCTGAAGGCTCGATGTAGCCGATCGCGCCGGTGTATACGCCGCGTTCCCGGGCTTCAAGCTCGCGCAGGATCTGCATGGTACGGATTTTGGGCGCGCCCACGATGGACCCGGACGGGAACAGCGCCCCGAACAGCCCGTAAAGATCGACCTCCGGCCGCAGCTCAGCGGTGATCTCCGAACTCATCTGGAGCAGGGAAGGGAAGCGCTCCACCTCAAACAGCTTTTCAACGCGTACGGAGCCGGTCGCCGCCACACGCCCCAGGTCACTCCGCAGCAGGTCGACAATCATCAGGTTTTCCGCGCGATTTTTCTCGTCCGCCGCCAGCGCCTCCGCCCGGGCTTGGTCCTCGGCGGGGTTGCTGCTGCGCCGGGCGGTGCCTTTCATCGGCCGAACCGTGATGCGCCGGCCTTCCGTGCGGAAGAACAGCTCCGGCGAGGCGGAAAGAATCACGGGGCCGCCGAGGTTGATCAGCGCGCCGTACTCGACCGGCTGTGCCTGCATCATGGCGGCGAAAATCTTGTCGGGTGAGCCGTGCGCCTCGGCTGTTATCTCGCCGGTGAGGTTGACCTGGTATGTGTCGCCCGCTGCGATGAGGTCGCGCACTTTCGCGACCTGGGACACCCAGACG
>CAXTUV010000492.1:0-2662 GCA_964247445.1 uncultured Acidobacteriaceae bacterium
CCCCAGCAATCTGCGCCGCGCCGCCGCCGTGTTCACCCCGGGTGAGGAACCGAGATACGCGACCACCATCGAGGAAGCCGTCCGCGATGCCGACCTTGCTGTCGACACCGTTCCCGATGAGCTGGAATCGAAGCTCGAAATTCTAAGCCTGCTCGACCGCATGGCCCCGCCGCATACCTTGTTTCTTACCCCGACGGAGGCGTTGAGCATCGCGGATTTGGCCTCGTGCACGTACAGGCCGGGGCAGTGCTTCGGCCTGCGGGTATCGGGGGAGTTGCCGCTTCAGGTACAGCTGGACTACATAGCCGGCTGCGCGCCTGAAAACCTTGCCTGGGTTGAAGGGTTTTTGGCCGCGCTCGGAGCACATGTGGCTATCGAGCAGGACGTCCGGGTTCTACCTTAAAGCAGCTCTGGAACGTAGCTCTGGGAGCGTGAAGCGCTTTTGTACCCGGACGCGCCGATCGGATACCCAGAGGGTGCGGAAGACCGTGAGTCCGATTACCTACACCTGCTTGTCTGTTGGGCCGAGCAGCAGGCCGACTTAAAGCTGCTCGGGCCTGAGCGAACCGAAACTATTATGCGGTTCTGGGCAGGAGATCATTACCGGTGGGTATACAAGATCGTGCTTTCAAGTAGTTCGCAGATAGCCGCGGTTGCGAAAGCGCACGATCTCAAGCTGCCGCGGCGGTCGTATGCAGCCCATTACTGATCAGCAATGCCTTCCTGCATCTCCTCTGCAACTTGCTCCCATAGCCAAACAAGATCAAGGTGGATGGGCGTACCTGCAAGTTCCAGGCGATCGGCGGCAAGCCAGTCATTTTCATGGGCACCCCAGGTAAATGCGTGCCGCTTTTCAGGGTCGATTAGCCAGATATTCTCCACACCCATGCGGCTGAAATCCTCCGCACGCTCCCGCAACTCGGAGAGACGGTCATCGGGGGAGAGGATTTCAACGGCAATCAAAGGAGGATCTTCTTGGGGCTTTCCCAGCAGCGGACGTCGCCGGATAACTGTTACGTCCGGCAGCCTGAAGTTAGAGGTTGTGACTCGCGTGCGCAATTCGGGAAGACTCATGATCTTCCATTCTTTCCTGTGGAGGGCGAACCAATGTCCGATCATTCCTTGTACGAACGCATGAATGTCTGTCGGCATCGGCCTCTCCCGCAATTGCCCATCGATTAGCTCAGGATCATGTTCATATGAGGTCCTAAGATACTCGGCAACGCTGATTGCATGCGCGGTTTCCATGTCCATGCCTCCGCTCCACCCAGGACAAGCATACCTTTCACGACGGTCTACTGCCCTTCATCCCGTTTATACGGCCCTTTCAGATACAACCGCGCCTCGTTCAACGCGCCCGCGGTGTTGTCGTTCGTCTCTACCGCCTGCCGGTACTCGTTCACCGCGCGGTCCCGTTGCCCGGTTACGTCGAAAATCTTGCCGAGCGCGATATGGCTCCAAACCTGGGTCCAGTTCGGCTCGCCGTCGCCGCGCAGGGCGTCACGGTAGCTGTTCGCCGCGGCCTGGTAGTTGCGCTGGGTAAACAAGAGCTCCCCAATGCGGTAGTTCGCAAGCGACGACGCCGGATTCGCCGCGAGCGCTTTTTGGAACTCCTGCAACGCCCCGCCTAAATCATTTTGCCCCACCAACTGTTGGCCTTTCAGGATCGCCACCCGCACCTGTAAGTCGGGCGTCGTCTTCAGGATCCAATTATTCGGGTCGATTTGTATCTTGCGCGGCGCGCCGAACGTATCGACCACATACTGCGAGCTTGTCCCTTCCACATCCACCCGCTTGTCTTCCGTCTTACCTTCGGTCTGTACTTGCAGCTCGATCGGCATGTTGAACAAATCCAAATCCTGCCCGACCGAACCGATGGTACGAAAGCCTTTATCGTTCCCCAAACGGTACACCGCGTACTTATCCACGAACTGCGGCGCGCCCGTCCCATCCAGCCATTGCGAGAAGAAAGCCGTCAGCTGCGCCTGCGTCTGCCCCTCGGCCAACTTTTCAAAGTCAGAGCTCGAGATGCCCTTGTCCGCGAACTGGGTTTGCACGGCCTTGACAATCTTCAGGAAGCCGTCATCCCCCACCTCCCAGCGCAGCATGTGGAACACCATCGCGCCCTTCTCCAGTGTTTGCGACTGGAACTCGGGCGAGAAGATCGGCGAACGCCCCGCGCTTGAAAGCGGCGTCGTGTCGTAGGCCAACGCGCCGGCCTGCACGTCGGGCAACACCTGCTGCAGCGCCGGTTTCCCGCCCTGGTCCTCGACATACAGCAGCTCCGAGTAGCGTGCCATCCCGTTCGTGATCCACGTATCGTTCAGCGTGGCCGGGCTTACCTCGGACCCCCACCACTGGTGCGCGACCGTGTTCGCGAGCAGCCGCGCGTCGGACTTATTTGCCATGCGCGCCCCCGCGATGCCCGCGATCTCCGGGCCCCAGGCCGCGGGAACCGTATCGTCCGGCAGCTCGACAACATTCAGTTTGTTCGACTCGGGCAGCCCATAGGTGCTGGTGAAAAAAGCGAACTGGCGGTTCGCGGTGTCCGCATACGCCGCCGCCGAAGCCTGGTGCGCCGCCGTCGTAAACACCTTGATGGTGGGCGAGCCGGTTTCCGAAACAGGCGGCAGGAACTTGCCGATGATCAACGTACCCGGGA
>CAXTUV010000493.1:0-2660 GCA_964247445.1 uncultured Acidobacteriaceae bacterium
TCCTACTACATCGATGACATCCGGCGCTCGAAGGATTTGGAATCCAAGGGCATCCGCTACCTGGACGTGGGCGTCAGCGGGGGCGTGTGGGGCCTGGAGCGCGGCTACTGCATGATGATCGGCGGCCAGGCCGAGGCCGTGCAATATCTCGACCCTATCTTCAAAACGCTCGCGCCGGGCCGGGGCGACGTGTCCCGCACCAAGGGCCGCGATCAAGCGCCGCCTTCGACCGCCGAGGAAGGCTACCTGCGCTGCGGTGAGGTGGGCGGCGGCCACTTCGTCAAGATGGTGCACAACGGCATCGAGTACGGCATCATGGCCGCCTATGCGGAAGGCTTCAACGTCCTGAAGAGTGCGAACGTGGGCAAGCAGGTAGCGCAGGAGCACTCCGCCGAGCTGACCCCATTGCGCAACCCTGACCACTACATGTATGACTTCGAGCTCGACAACGTAGCCGAGGTATGGCGGCGCGGCTCGGTGATCTCGTCGTGGCTGCTGGACCCGACGGCGGACGCGCTTCTCGCGCAACCCGACCTGGCGACCTACGGCGGCGAAGTGGCGGACTCGGGCGAAGGTCGGTGGACAGCGATCGCGGCCATCGACGAGGGGGTGCCGATTGATGTGCTGTCGGCGGCGATGTTCTCGCGCTTCTCCTCGCGCGGCAATGGTTTGTTCTCGAACAAGGTGCTGTCAGCGATGCGCTTCGGCTTTGGCGGCCACCAGGAGCTGAAGGCGGGCAAGGGGGAGGGCAAAGGATAAAGCAGGGTATGGGGGACAGGGTCTAGGGTTCAGGAAAGCAAGACTGCTTACGCGATTTGCAGTCCCTTCGGAATGTGTTTTTGTGAGGGCTTTTACAAGAACACTCTACGAAGCGGGCGCAAGCCGCATAGGCGGTCTTTGTTTTTTGTCGGCACGGGCGCATACAATCGCGCCCATGGCGGAGATTCAGCCGTTCGCGGCATTCACCCCCTGGGCGCGGGAAAGCGCAGCCGTCGGCCTGTCCCGGCGAGCTTTTCTGACCCGGGCGCTGGGCGCTTCCGCATTGGCCGCCAGGTCCCGCCGTCTCCTGGGTGAAACGACGCCGGACCGTAAAGTGATTGTGGTCACCTTCGGCGGCGGGGCGCGCGACGATGAAACGTTTTCGGAGCTGGGGCAAGCAAACATCCCCAAGCTGGTGGGCGAGCTTGCCCCGCAGGGCACGTTTTTCCCGCAGGTGGTTAACCGCGGCATCCTGGGTCATTACGTGGCGACCGCAAGCATCGCGAGCGGCCGCTATGAAACGTTTGACAATTTTGTCGCGCAGCCTCCAGGCTCACCGACCTTGTTTGAGTACTACCGCAAAGCCCTGCGCCGCCCGGCGAACGATGTGTGGGTGATCGCGCCCTCGAACGGCTTCGACCGGCTGGGCGCGAGCGCGCACCCCGGGTACGGCGCGGCGTACGGGGCTGAGGTGGTCTTGCCCAAACGTCTGCTCGCGCTGGCTGCCGGCCGCGAGGGCGTGCGCGACTATGCCTCACTGCTTCACGACAGCTATGAGGCTCCCGCATCGATTCCGGCACCCGCCGCACGGACTGAAGCGGATGCCCAGGAGCTTGATCGGCTTGCAAGCTTGCTGCGGCTTTCGCTCGATGAGTTTCGCGAGCATGCCCGCGCGCTCGCGAGCCCGGACGAGCTTTCGCTCTACATCGCGCGGCAGGTCATGCGACAGGCCGCGCCTCGCCTGCTTTTTCTCACGCTGCACGATATGGACATCGCGCACAGCGGAGCCTTTTCGCTGTACGTGGACGCGATCCAACGCGCCGATCGGCTTGTGGCCGAACTGTGGGCCGAGGTGGAGCGCAACCCCGAGTACAAAGGCCACACCACGCTGTTGTTGCTGCCGGATTTCGGACGCGATGCGGACGGCGAGGCGAGCGGCTTTCAGCACCACCGCACTGGTTCGCCCATGGCGCGCACCACCTGGATGCTGGCGCTGGGCCGCGGCGCGGGCGGTGGGCGCATTGTTCACCGCCCGCTTGAGTCGATCGACATCACGCCCACGGTCGGGGCCATGCTGGGCTCCCCGACGCCGCTGGCGGCGGGAAGCCCTGTAGCGGAGCTGGTGTGAGGCCCGCGTCGCTCACAGCGGAGTCGTTCGCCGGCTACCCGCCCGAAGCCCGAACCTTGGCAGTGCAGTATCTCTCGCTCCTACAGGCCATGCCTTTAGCGCTGCTGCCCGCGTATCTGGTGCAGGTGCAGAGTGCCGCCGGGCTGTTTCCGTTGGAGTCGGCGCGGCTCCATTTGCAGTTAGAAACGCTTGCCGCGAAACCGGAGCTGCTGCGCGACTTCGCAGCCATCGAAGTTCCGCCGGTGCTCGCAGCGATGGACTGGGTACACGCGCCGGGCCGCTTTGAGCAAGCCTGGAGCGCGGCGCTGTGGCAAACGGGGCAGATCGACAGCTACCACCGCGCGGCGGAAGCGCTCTTCGCCGTGTTGCCGGCTCCGTCGCCCCCCGCGCGCGCGCCGCTCCTCCTCGCGGTGATGGGGGCCGGTGCCCGCGCCGACGGGCCGCCTTTGTTCTTAAGACTGCGCAAGGAAGGGCTGTACTTTCGGCGGGTGCGGGATGCGCGCGCGCTGGATACCCTGCACGCGCTTGCGGCGCAGCGCGCGCAGGGTATCCA
>CAXTUV010000494.1:0-2636 GCA_964247445.1 uncultured Acidobacteriaceae bacterium
CAGGGGCCTTCGCCGAGCAGCCGCGCCATGACCCGGCGCTCGCCGTCACGGAAGCACCAGCGCAGCCCGAGCAGCGCCAGGATGCCGAAGAAAAGCAGCTGCAGCGGCATGGCCGCGAAGTAGCGCCGCTCCTCAAGCGGCAGGCTGATGTCAGTGCTCGCGAGGAAGGTGAACAACAGGAGAAGCACGACCTTGGCGGCGAGGAAAACGTGCGCGCGCAGCCAATACGAAACGGAGCCTGAAGCAGAGCGGCACCAAGTGCCGGACCCATGGACGTAGCTGACAAAAAGGATCAGGCTGGAAGCGATGAGGAAGCGCGGCAGCTCAAAGCGCAGCAGATCAGCAAAGCTGCGCAAGCTGCCGGTGTAAGCGAGAAGGGGCAGCGCCGCCAGGCCGACAAGCGCGGCAAGGGCGATAAGGCATACAAGAACGGTGCCGGAGAGCGCGGCGCGCCAGCTGTCCGTGCGGAGCCAAAGGGCGTCGCGCAGAAGCCCGAGTGTGAGGCTGTGCCCTTGCCGTCTTGCACGGCTGTGCATGTACCAAAGCTCGGCCTGCCAGGAGCGGAGCCACTCCGCGCGCTCCCCGGCGGGCACGAGGCGCTGACCGAGGTGAAGCAGCGAGCGGTCGAGCCGGGTGAGGGACGGCGGCTGCGGTGCGGTCATGCGTGCCTCCCGGGCAGCAAACGGGCGAGCAGCGGGTAGCGCTCGGTCGCGGCTTGCGCGGCAGCTTTGCCCTGCGGAGTCACTTCGTAATAGCGCCGCGCGGGGCGTCCGGACGCGGCGGCGTCGACCTCGGCCTCCCATTGCGAGGCGACCAGCTCATCCCGCTCCAGACGCCGCAGCGCCGGATACACAGTGCCGCTCGGCAGACCGGTGACCTCCATGATGTCGAAGCCGAAGCGGTAGCCAAGGCTGAGCGCCTTGAGGATGAGAGCCGCGCTGTGGGAAAGGCGTAAGGGCATGGTTATGGACGTGTGCGCTGCTGCGAGTCGTAGGCGGAGCGATGGTGTGCTACCAGCGATCTATGTACTATATAGTATCCTACCGTAAAGTAGTTCCCTACATAGGAGTAGGCCGATGCTTGAGCTGCGAGGCGTGTCGAAAAGCTACCGCGGCATCCCGGCCGTCGAGGATGTGAGCTTCACACTCAGCGGCGGCGAAGTGCTGGGGTACCTGGGGCCGAACGGGTCGGGCAAGTCGACCACGGTCAAGATGGTGATCGGGCTCTTGGAGCCGACGCGCGGGACCGTATTCTTCGAGGGGCGGGACATCCGCGAGGACCTGCCCGGCTTCCGTGCGCAGCTCGGCTATGTGCCCGAGGAAGCGCATGTATACACGCACCTTTCGGGCATGGAGTACCTGGAGCTCGTTGGGCGGCTGCGCGGCATGTCCGAAGCGCTGATCGCCCGGAAGGCCATGGAGCTGCTGCGGCTTCTGGGGCTGGAAGCGGCTCGGCACACGGCGATGGCCAACTACTCGAAAGGCATGCGGCAGCGCGTGCTGATTGCGGCGGCGCTGATGCACAACCCGCGCCTGGTGGTCTTTGACGAGCCGCTGTCGGGCCTCGATGCAGTGTCGGCGCGGCTGTTCAAGGACCTGGTGGCGCTCTTGGCCGCGGAAGGCAAGGCGATCTTGTATATTTCGCACGTGCTGGAAGTGGTCGAGCGGGTGTGCGCCCGGGTGATCGTGCTTGCAAAAGGACGGATCGTGGCGGATGCGTCCCCGCAGGAGCTGACCCGGCTTACTAAGCTCGGGAGCTTAGAGAGCGTTTTCGCGCAGCTGGTGCAGCAGAGCGATACGGAGCAAACGGCGCGGGAGTTGGTGCGGGTGATGGCTCTCAACCAAGCCTAGCCCCACCCGCCGCAGCTTCAATCGAGTATCGCCATCAAACCCGGATAGGCTGTTCTGCATGGAAGATTTACTGAAAAGCTGAACGAGCGCTAGCGCGCCCAGGCGGTCAGCCCGCCGTCGACGATCATGGTCTGCCCGGTGACGTAGGAGGCCGCATCGCTCAGAAGCCAGACGGCGGCCTGCGTGGCCTCTTCCGGCCGTCCGACCCTTCCCATCGGCACCTGCGCCGCGTAACCGGCCAGGGCCGCTTCCACCTTAGCGGGATCCTCGCCGACCATCCGGCTTACCGCCGTCCGCAGCATCTCCGTGTCGAAGCCGCCGGGCACAAGCGCATTGATCCGGATGCCCGCGGGGGCGTACTCCTGAGCCGCGCTCTTGGTCAGAGCCAGCACCCCCGCCTTCGCCATGGAGTAGAGTGCACCGCCGCGCGCGCCTCCCAACCCGTTGATCGACGAAGTGTTCACGATGGCACCTCCTGGCCTGTCCTGCGCCTCCATCTGCGCGAGCTCGGCCTGCATGCACAGCCAGACGCTTTTCAGATTGCCGCCGACTTCGAGGTCAAAGTCCTGCTCCGTGAACTCTCCCGTACGCGCGAGCTTGCTGACCACCGCCGCGTTATTGAATGCACAGTCGAGGCGGCCGAACCGCTCCACAGCCGCCTCGACGCAGGCTGCCGCCTGCTCCGCTCGCGACACATCGGCTTGCACATGGAGGACCGTGCCGCCCACTACGCGAAGCTCCTGCTCTGCTTGCACTCCCCTGTCAGCATTTCGACCGACAATCACC
>CAXTUV010000495.1:0-2629 GCA_964247445.1 uncultured Acidobacteriaceae bacterium
ACATTGGTCGCGTCGTAAGCTTCGAGCAGGGCTGCACGGTTGCCATTATAGCCGTCGGAGCGAATCGCCCAAAGTACGGCATTGCCGGGGCCATTTGAACTGATAACGGGACTTGCGCCGGGAAAGGACGAGGTCTCAGGACCTCTACTGATGGATGCGCTGCTCAGCCGTCCGCCGGCGAGCGAGAATTGCTTGAGGGTGTCCCAGTTTCACCAGAAGTAAATATTGCCGTTACAATAGACGGGTGTACTCCACAGACCGCTGATCTGACCGGAAACTTCTTGCGCTATGTTGTTGCTGTTGGCGGAATAGTTCCCAAGGTGATCGCGATCCAAAACTTCCACAGTCCCGATTTTCCCGACCTGAATCATCTCGTGCGGGTGGGAACCGGGTTGATCGGGTAGAACCAGGATGCCGCCCGAACCCTGATCGAGATCGGTTCTTGAAAGGTAGTCCTGGTTGTAGGGAATCCAAGCATCGGTGACACGGAGGCCGCCGCCGCTCAAGTCGAGCGTTTCCACGCCGTCTCCGAAGCTTTGCGCGTTTGTGTAAGGCGGCACGGCGTCATAGCTGCCGTTTCCGTTCGCGACGAAAAGCCTGCCGGGGCCGTTGTTTGTATCGGCGGCAAGGCCCGCGCCGGACATCCAGATTCCGTTTTCCGCGCCGCTCGGGCTCGTGCAGTAGATGCCGGTCTGCTGCAAACTGACCGCGTCATAGGCGAAGACCCAACCATGGTAGGGGCCGTTGTCACCATGCGAGGCGGCCGCGAAGTATACGTGACCGTTCAGCAGCAGGAGGCCGGCGCGCTGCAAGGCAAGGCGCGGCACGAAACTTACCTGGCCGCCTGAGGACCCGTTTCCGTTCCCCGGCACAGAACCTGAAATCGTCACGGGGCTGTTCGGCTTTTCCGCGCCGGTCGCCAGGTCGAGGGCGTGGAGTCGCAGGAAGTAGTTGTTGTTTTCCTTACTCTTGGCAACCACATATAGGACTTTTCCGACGGGATCGATCACAGGAGTGCTGGTGACGCCGACCTCAGGCACGATGTCGCTTGTGCCGACATCCCCGCTCGGTACGGTTGTCGCACCGGATGCCGCGCCGTGCGCCTGGTCGAGCAAACTTACCTGCCACAGCGTTTGGTTCGCGTCCGCGTCAAAGGCGTACACGGAATCATGCTGCGTCGCGATATAGAGGACGTTGTGGGTGCCGCTCGCGATTGTCAGACCTGCCATGTACAGCGGCTGCGCGTACACATAGCCGTCCACCGCATAGGAGCGCAGCTTGCCGAAAGCAGCGGTGTTGACGTTCGCCGGGGTAAGTTGGGTTTCGGCTGTATTTTGACCTTGGCGAGTCATGTCGTAGCGCCAGGTCGTGACATTTACCTGGGCGTTAAGCTTTGCAGGAGTGCAAAGACTGATGAGGACAAACAGTGCCAGCGCAATCCTCTGCATCGGAGGCTCCTTCGCATGCGAATGCTTGTCAGCGCAGGTGTCTACCTCGTCAGGGCCGGGTCATGTGCACTAAGTCCGGACGAGATTGCCGTTCCGCGAGCGCTGTTCGACTCTTATCGGCACTTCAGGCAAAAAGGTCTAGGGCTGGGCACATTACCGAAGTACTGAAAACGTCAAAAATCTGCTGAACTCTCAAGAAAAGGACGCGGCGCACTCGCTCTATCGAGTTCAACGGCGAAAGAGGATCGAGTCCGGCATACCATAGGCGGCATGGACCGTCGAAGCTTTCTTCGAGCCGGTGCCGGGATCGCAGCATCGCACGCGCTGGGGATCGCCGGAACGCAAGCGGCGCGGATTGCGGTGGATGAAGACACGACCATGCAGCGCATCCCGGCTGATTTCCTCGGCTTTGGGTACGAGACTGCTTCCGTCGCGCGCTCCGGCCTGCTGAGCTCGCGCAACCAGGTGTACACGCGGTTGGTGCGCACGCTTGGGCCTGCAGGGGTGCTGCGGGTGGGCGGCAACACATCGGATTACGCGAACTACGCCGCAGCCGGGCATGCGGCCGCCAAGCCTAAGGGAACGGTCGTGAACCGGGCCGCCTTGGAGGAGCTGGGCGGGTTTTGCCGGGCTACCGGATGGCAGCTTATCTGGGACTTAAATTTGGGCGAGGGCTCCGCGGCCCAAGCCGTGCAAGAAGCGCAGGCGGTAACTGAAGCCGCGGGTGCGAGCCTGCTGGCATTTGAGATCGGCAACGAGCCTGACTTGTTCGTCGGCGAGGGCCACCGCAAGGGCGCTTATACGGCGGAGGATTACCTGCGCGAATACAAGCAATACAAAGCAGCCATCCGGGCGAAGCTGCCTCACGCGCTCTTTGCCGGGCCGGATGCCGCGCTCAAAGCCGAATTTGTGAGCCGGTTTGCCGAGGCGAAAGCAGGCGACTTAAAGCTTTTAACCCATCACTACTATCGCGGCCACCAAGGGCCGGGGAGCACCTACGACCTGCTGCGCAGGCCGGACCCGACGCTGCCGGTCATGCTCGGGCAGATGCAGCGGGCGCGGGTGGCGGCGCATGGGGTGCCCTACCGGATTTGCGAAGCTAATTCGTTCTCCGGCGGGGGGCGTCCGGGGGTGAGCGGGACCTTCGGCGCGGCATTGTGGGTTTTGGATTACTGTTGGGT
>CAXTUV010000496.1:0-2627 GCA_964247445.1 uncultured Acidobacteriaceae bacterium
CGCGATGCGGAGCTACAAGTCGAGGTCACGCGCGTTATGGTGTGTAGTAAATGGCTTCGCCGCTGCCCCACCCGCAACCGGCTGCATCATCGGGGTTTCCACCTCCAGATAGCCGCGCCCATCAAAAAATTTGCGGATCGCCCGTAAGATCTGCGCACGCTTAACAAAAACATCCCGAACCCGCAATCCCGGGGCAGGAGCGTCCTGCACATGCGGACTCGGGTGCGTTTCGGCGGCAGTTTCCAGCCCGCCCGCAACTGCGTGCTTATCTTCCGAGCCGTGCGTTTCCGCGGCAGGCTCTAAGTCAAGCTCCGTATTCATGAACAGGTCGACATATCGCTGCCGGTAACGCAGTTCAACATCCGATAGGCCGTGATACTTTTCCGGTAAAGCCAGTATGGCTTTGGTCAGAAATGTAAGTGTCTTGACATGCACGGTTAGCTCGCCGGTCCTGGTGCGAAACAGGTAGCCTGAGGCCCCGATATGGTCGCCCGCGTCCAGCAGCTTGTAGAGTGCGAATGCTTCGGGGCCGACCGCATCTTGGCGCACGTAAATCTGCAGCCGCTCGCCCCCTTGCTGGAGGTGCGCGAACCCGGCCTTGCCCTGGGCGCGAATCGTCATCAGGCGTCCGGCGACCGCAACTGTCACGCGCGAAGCTTCGAGCTGCTCCGTCGTGCTCGCGCGATGGGCAGCCCACACCTCCGGGACGGTGTGCGTCGCGCGGTAGACATTGGGGTACGCCGGTTGGCCGAGCGCCTCGATTTGCCGGAGCTTTTCCAGCCGGAGCGTTTGCAGATTGCGTTCAAAGTCGGAGAGTGCCAACGCGCGATCCTTGCTTGCAGGTGAGATTGGGCCAGTATAGAGCGCGCGAAATCGGTAGACTGAAAACGGCGATGCCCCCGAGCCCAAAAAAACCGCAAGGCGCCATGCAGGCGCTGGTCAAAGTGGAGCGGCTGACGCAAATGGCGTTCGCGTTGCCGGCCGCCGCTCTGGTAGGGTGGCTCGCCGGGGCGGCGCTGGACCGCGTGCTCCACGCACATTGGCTGTACATCGCGGGACTAGTGGTCGGGGTCGTTGCGGGCTTCATCCTGCTGTTTCGCATGATCGCCTCGCCTTCGACGCTCGCCGGCACAGCCTACGACCCAAGCGCGGCGCGCGGGCCGGGGTTCCACGACCCCAAGGACGAGGGAAAGTGAACGCGAGCGAGGAGGAGATTGGCCTCATCACTGAGGCGCGGCTTCATGCCGCGATGCGTCGGGCTATGATCACGGGAGCGACGGTCGCGTTTGCGGCTGCCGGCGGCCTCGCGATTGCCAAGGGCTGGCGCACCGGAGCCATGCTGCTCGTGGGTGCCGGGGTTTCGCTGGCGAGCCTGTGGGAGTGGCAGAAGTTGATGGCCGCGATCATGGCACGGCTTGAAAACCGCCAAGATGTGGGAACAGGTCGGATCATCGCAGGGTTTTTTCTGCGTCTATTCGTGGCTGCCGCCGTGCTCTATGTTAGCCTGAAGAGTCTTCACGGCTCAGTATTTGCGCTGTTGGGCGGTTTGCTGCTCGCGATGGTCGCGCTTGCGATCGAAGCCGGGCGTCTGATTCGCTCTTAAGCGCGGGGCCGAAAACCTGAAGCGCGTAAGGGACGATGCTCTTCCTACAGGATGCACTGAATCGCTGGTTGAACGGCCTCTTCGCGGGCCCGATTGACTCCATGCTGCTGAAGCTTGGAATCCACCCGGCGCGTCCGAACGCGCCGATTACCAGTGCTTTGACGCTCGAAATCGTGGTTTTCTTCGCGCTGCTGCTGCTTTTCATCGCTGTCCGGGCTTTACTCAAAGTCGAGCAGCCCGGTACTTTGCAGCTGATTGCCGAAAGCATCCATGAATTTGTGTATGGGCAGGGCGAGTCGATCCTGGGTCACGGGCATGCTCCGCACATGCCGTTCGCGGCCAGCATCTTTCTTTTCGTGCTCTCGTGCAACCTCATCGGGCTACTGCCGGGCGTCGTTACGCCAACCTCCACGCCGGTTGTGCCGCTCGGGCTCGCTCTGCTGACGTTCCTGTATTACAACGCTGTCGGCGTCCGCGCGAATGGCCAGGTCGGCTATTTCAAGCATTTCGTCGGCCCGCTCGGGTGGGGCGGCGCGGTGTTCATGCTTCCGCTTGAAATCATCTCGCACCTGGCGCGCATCCTGTCGCTTACCGTTCGGTTGTACGCCAATATGTTTGCGAGCGATCTGCTGTTGCTGGTCTTTTTCTCGCTGTTCCCGTTGGTGCTGCCCATCCCATTTCTAGCCTTGCATCTATTCGTCGCGATCATCCAGGCATTTGTATTCATGCTTCTGTTCATGATTTACACATCGGAGGCGGCTTCGCACCAGGAGGCTACGGCCTAGATTTCCTGCCGGGGAGGTTCGCTCCCGCCTCGGCGCATGGGGAAGGATCCGAGTGTGAGGGCTTGCCTTTCAGGAGCAAGTCAACCACCCACTGGGGCCCGCAAATCGAGGGAGCGACAAGGAGAACGCAAGTGCAAAAAGTGTTTGGGTATTTGCAGTACATCTTCGCGACGCTGTCCGCGCTGCTGCTGGCCACGCCCGCGTTCGCGCAGACAGGCGCGGGCGGCGCGACCAATTAC
>CAXTUV010000497.1:0-2624 GCA_964247445.1 uncultured Acidobacteriaceae bacterium
ATGTAAGCCATTGTCGATGTGGCGGCACAGGCCGTAGCTCCAGTCCTTCCATGCGGCTGAATACGTCCGGCATCCGTGCTGGTTCTCCAAGCTGGATTATTCACCTAATTCAAAGTAGCTAGCCGGGTTAGCAAGCCGTTCTTTTCTCGGGCGGCGCAGCCGGGGTTGGGGAAGGAAGGTATGATGGGCCGCTTCCCAATCCTCGCGGAGCAACAGCCCATGGACCATGCCTCGTTCTATTAGGTAGGATAAACCCTTCGTCCTCCAGCAGCGCGCGAAAGGTGGGTAGGTTCGCGGGCACCACCTGCTCCAGGAAGCACCACGCGCACCACTCGCGATAGAGTTTCGCGATCCCACCCCAGCAGCGGTCGCGGAAGACGCAGTGGGCGAGCGCCCAGCGGCCGAAATCCTCCGCATACTCGAAAGGGTCATGGGCAGGCTCGGGCAGCTCTCCAGGGCTGCCGCTCTCCGCTGCTTCCGGCCCGGCAAGAATCCCTTGCTGCGCTTTTATGGGTGTTGCAAGTGTTACAGGTGTGGCACCCGCATGAACACCGGCGATTTCTTGCCACATGTCGATTTTCGGAGGTGTTGCAAGGTGTAGCAAAGCGGGTTGGGCGGGGCAGTTTGCTACACCTGCTACACCTTGCGGAGAGGAGGTGTAGCAGGTTTCACCCGTGTCTTTATTGGCTGCAACACTTGTTACACCTGCAACACCCAAGAAACAGTCATTGCTGAAAGCGAGATCCAGATTCATGCCGCTTCTTCCGGGACCACGGCGACGTACACCCGCGTGGAGCTCCGCCCACTCGCGGGGATGCGAAGCAACTGGCTGTGCTTGTCAGCGCCGGGCAGCAGCACCTTCGTGGCGCGGCGCGGGTCATGGCCTTGCACAATCTCCTTGAACCCTTCCGTCGTCACCAGGTACTGCCGGGTTCCGTCGTGGTCGCGCCAGTACCCGGCCCGGTTCACCGTGAAGGCGTCCGGCTTCGTGGAGTCTTGGAAGCGGGAAGCGCCGTGCTTTTCAATGTAGGCCCGTACCCGCTCCACCAGCTTGCGGTCCTCCTGGGCATCCGCGCCCGCGCCTTCCAGCCACGCCCGGTAGCAGGCCCCGCAGCCCTTGTCAGCTTCGTCCGGCTCCCAGCCCGTCAGCCTCCAGGCGGTCGCAAGCTGGCCCGTCACGGAAAGCAGGCCGAAGCGTTGGGCGATGCGGAGCGCCTGCCCGGAGGCACCCGGCGGCGCGTACTCCTTCACAAAGGCGTCAATGCCCTCGCGTATTGCCTTCTTCAAGCCTGCTTCGTTCGTTCACCGCGCGTCCACCAGCTTCGCGAGGAAGGCGTTTCCCGCAGTGCCGTGGTGTTCGGCAACGGCTTGGGCCAGCGCGGATGAGAAGGCATGGCCGGACTCATACCCGTGCAAGTCCTCGAACAGGCCATGACCCGCGCCCGCGTCCGCCGGGATGGTCGCGAGGCGAAGTTCCTGCCCGGCCATGGCCCGCTTGCCCGCGCTTTCCACCAGCGTGGTGAGCGAGACTTCCCCGCTCGATAGGAAGAGCACCCGCCAAGTCGCGCCGGGCCGAACGGTGATCGCCTTCGACATCCGCACCTTCGCCCCGCCGTTCGCGAGCATGTAGGCCGCCGCGCCAGCTTCCTTCCCTTCGGCTTGGCCCAGCTCGTCAAGGAACAGCGCCCCGTCGTTGTGGACAGCCACGAGGCCTTCGAGTCCGTTCGCCGTCGCGCGCCACTGCCGTACGTAGCTGCGGGGCTTGCCCCAAACGGAACCCCCGGCATGAAGCGCCGTCGTCTTGCCGTCGGATGATCGCCCCTGGAGGTGCAGGCCGCCGGACTCTTCCCCGGAGATGTCGAGCAGCGGCCCGGCAAAGGAACAGCAGAGCGCCATGACCAAACGGCTATTGCCCGATAAAGGTTTCGCCACATGGTCACGCCAGCCCTCCACGGTCCCAGTCCGGCCGTACTCGGGAGCGGTACCCTGAAAGACGATGCTCTCGCCTTCGGTCTCGCCGATGGTGCCGGAAGGCGTCACATAAGCCCCGCCGTGCCAGCCCAGCTTATCCACCATGCGGACCCGCTTCAGAGTGCGCCCCGCCGCATCGTTCTCCTTCTGAGCGGCTTGCAGGTACTCCCTCACCAGCTTCTGCCCGGCTTGGCCGCCGTCGATGTGCAAGTCGCCGTCCAGGAGCTCCCGTATCGCTTCCGCTCCGTCTCCCCCAAGCTGTGAGGCATGACGATCGGGCGGTGCGGGCGGCCGTCCGAGTCCCTCCACGTCAGCAGGAGGCCCCAAGCGCCGTTGTGCGCGTCGCGGGACTTGGCTTCAATCCGCAGCTCGTCGCAGACGCGCTTCTTCGTCGCGTCGCCCTTGCACCAGTACACCCCTTCTGAAGACACCTCGAAGCGGCCCTCCCCGTGCGGATAGGTGTCCGGCTTCTCCGGCTCCGGCGGTTCTGGCTCTACGGGGACGCCGGCCGCCTCCAGCTTCGCGAGCGCCGCGCTTGCCCCGTCGGCCGGGCGCGTTTTCGCGCGCTTCGGGATCAGGGGCGCGGGCGCGGGTTGGCCGGGGACGTTAGAAACGCCGTGAACCTGCCGGTGCGGCGCGGCCCCGTTCGGGGT
>CAXTUV010000498.1:0-2600 GCA_964247445.1 uncultured Acidobacteriaceae bacterium
ATGTCCCGCTGAACGGGACCGTCGACGTCACCTATGCGGGCCGGACTGATTCGTTGGTCGTCCATGAACTGGACGCGCATACCCGCGCCACGGAGCTGAACGTGACGGGCGGGGTCGGCCTCGCCGCCGGCGCGCGCTCGGCGCTGCGCACACAACTGACCGTGGGCGACCTGGGCGAGTTCTCCAAGCCGCTCGCCGCCTTCGGCATCAGCGAGAACCAGATTCCGCTCGCCCTGCACGGCCAGGCCGGCTTCACCGGCATGGTGACGGGCTCGCTCGCCGCGCCGGACGTCACCGGCCATCTCACAGTCAATAATTTCGACGTACTGATTCCCAACTCCGCCCAGCCTTCCACGGCCCAAGTCAGCAATCCCGCAGGCCAGACCGTCGCTGTTCCGACCGCGGCCGGGGCGGCTCCGACCGCATTCCATTTGGACTCGCTGGTCGCCGATGCGGAATACTCACCGCAGCTCATCTCCGTGCAAAGCGCGCTGATCACGCGTGGAAAGACGCAGGTGCATGCAGGCGGACAATTGCGCGCGCACAAGACCCGGCGCAAGGGCTACGCCTACGACAACGACGCGGAGCTCAATGCACAAGCCAACCTCACGAACGCGAACATCCCGGACCTGCTCGCGCTTGCCGGCCAAAGCTCCATCCTGCTCACGGGAACGCTGAACCTAAATGTGCAGGCAGGCGGCACACTCGGCAACTTGAACGGCGGCGGCCATCTCGCGGTCGCCGGCGGACAAGCGTATGGCGAGCCGTACCAGAGCCTGAATGCGGACCTGACCTTCGCCGGGCAGGAGGTCGGGGCGTCGCAGTTGACCCTTCTGGTCGGCGGCGGTTCGATCACCGGCAACGGCGGCTACAATCTCAAATCCAAGCAGATTCGCGTGCAGGCGCAGTCGCAAGGGCTCGCGCTTGAGAATTTTCAGTCGCTTAAGAAATCACCGCTTGCCGTTCGAGGGAACCTGGCGTTTAACCTCCAAGGCTCCGGTACGCCCGACAAGCCGAATGCACAGGCCGCCGTCCACCTCACCAATTTGGTTGTGGCAAGCCCTTCGGGCGGTCCGCCGACCACCGGCCAAGTCGACCTGACCGCGCATACCGAGGCTGGGTCGCTGCTCGCCGACATGAACGCGCAGCTAGATGGAGCGCTCGCCCGGCTGCGCGCGAAAGCCGGGCTGAGCGGCGATTATCCGCTACAGGCTCAGCTCAATCTCGATCACCTCGACATCAATCCATTCCTACAGACGTTCAACGTCACCGGCTTTCGCGGGTCCACTTCCATCAACGGCTCGGTAACAGCGCAAGGCCCGCTCAAGAATCCGAAGCAGCTCAGCGCCGACGCGAACCTTTCGCGTATCGCTGTGATCGCGCAGGGTATCGAAGTCGGGACGGAGGGCGGCCTGCGCGCAAGCCTCCGTGATGGTATCGCGACGCTCGCGCCGGTGCACATTTCGGGGGGCGGCACGGACTTGCGTGCAAGCGGGCGCGCGGCGGTTTTCGGCACCAACCGCATGCTCGATGCGCAAGCAAACGGCACCGCGAACCTGGCGGTGGCGCACACGCTCGACCGCGACATCCAGAGCTCCGGCACGCTCAGCCTCCATGTCACGGCGGGCAACACGATTGAGCGGCCCGACCTGAACGGCGCGATTGACTTCCACGATGCGAACCTGGCCTACGGCGATTTTCCGAACGGCCTCAATCACCTCAATGGTTCGCTGGTTTTTGAGCAAGGCCGGCTCACGGCGCAGAATATCCATGCGACGAGCGGCGGCGGCGACATCGACGTGGGCGGCTTTGTCGCCTACCAGGCAGGTTTCTTTGCTGACCTGAACCTGACCGCGAAGCAGGTCCGGGTGCGCTACCCGGGCGGCGTCAGCACCGTGTTCAACAGTAAAATCCGGGTGCAAGGGACAGAAAGGGACACGATTGTCAGCGGCGGTGTAATCGTGACCAAGTTTGCCATTCTGCCGGGCCTCGATACCTCCGCTTTCTCCTCCAACGGCATTTCACCGCCGCCCGATCCTACGTCCATCGGAAACCACATCCGGCTGGATGTGCACGTCACCTCCGCGCCGCAGTTGGACATCAACAACTCGTACGCGAAGCTTGCCGGCGATATCGATTTGTATGTGCGTGGTACCGCGGTCAGCCCTTCCGTGCTCGGACACATTTCCATTACGCAGGGCGATGCGACCTTTGGGGGAACGCACTATGTCCTCCAGCACGGCGACATTTACTTCACCAACCCGGTCAAGATCGACCCGACGATCGACCTCGAAGCCAGCGCGCACATCGAGGATTACGATGTGATTGTCGGCGTCCACGGCACCGCGGCCAAGCTCACGCCGGTGTTTCGCTCCGAACCGCCTTTGTCCGAGCAGGACATCTTCTCGTTACTTTCGTTAGGCCGCACGCAGGAGGAGCAGCAGATTTACTCCTCGCAGCAGCAGGCGGCGGGCGTGAATACGGCGGCAGACTCGATCCTGGGCGGAGCCCTGAATGCCACCCTTTCAGACCGCATCAACAATCTGTTAGGCGGCGGCAACGTCAAGATCGACCCGGTGTTTTCCGGCTCCGGCAACAGC
>CAXTUV010000499.1:0-2592 GCA_964247445.1 uncultured Acidobacteriaceae bacterium
CCCATAAGCAAGTCGCCGGAGAACGCCTCAGCCCGCGCAATGCCTTTTCTGTAGATCAAGGCTGTCTCCTGCTTCGGGTCAAGCAGCCAGCCGAGCTCGACGCCGTTGCTCATCCAGCGCTCCATCTTTTCCTCAAGCTTGGGCAGTCGGTCTGTTTCCGAGCGCAGCTCGATAACAAACTCAGGGCAAATCCGGTAGTAGCCTTTCCGGTCGGCTTTGGTCAGCCGGCTCAGGCTTTCCTGGACCAGGTAGGAGGCGTCCGGAGAAAGCAGCGAACCGTCAGGCAGGTAGAAGCCTCCGCTTGAGTCGAAAACGCGTCCGCGACGATGACCTTTCCACCAATCTTTCAGCTGCCACGCGATCTCGACATTGCCGCTGCTTGTGTCTCCTCCCGCCGGCGCCATCAATTGAATCGTCTCCTTTCCCAACCGCTCCACGCGCGCGGGTTCGTTGCGTCGGATGAACCTCTCCAACTCCGCATCGGTCATGGGTGTGTCCAGCTCGAACTCGAGCCGCGACAGGCCGGGGTAAAACAGGACGGGAATGCGCATGCGGGCTATCTTACCGCGACACTGCCGCAGACGGCAGACGGTCCAGGAGGCGCTTCCAGTTCTTTAAGTTGCGCCGGTGCGTCTTTTTCAGCTCGTCGAGGATACGCTCAAAGTCGGAATGGTCGCGCAGGCGCTTCCACGCCGGATTTTGCGCGAACCAGGGATAGTTCTCGTTGCCGAGATAGATAGCCCGGCGCAGCCAATGCAGGGCTTCCGATTCATCACCTTCGACCGCGAAGTAAGTGGCCAATCGATAGGCCATTTCGCCGTCCGCCTCGGCGGCGGAGATGGAGTTCTCCTCGATCAGCTCGGCGGCGCGCTCGCGGTCGCCCGCCTGCACGTAGCACATGGCGAGCGTGGGGTACGCCAGGCGCATGGACGTATCATCTTCCAGCACACGTTCCAGTAAGTCGATTGCTTGGGCGAGCTCCCCTTCCCGCATGCGCTGGTAGGCGAGCGAGGTACGCAGCAGGGGATGCCGCGGCTCCAGCGCCAAGCCTTTTTCCAGCTCCTCGGCGGCTAACTCCATCTGGTTCTGATACTGGTACACGCGGGCGCGATGGTTGTAGATCGCTGAGGCATTGGAGGGATCGAGCTGCAGCGCCGCGTGGAATTGGTAGAGCGCGCCGTCATAGACGCCGTCGAGCCGCATCGTCATGCCGGCAATGGTATGTACTTCCGCGTCGTTGCCCGCGGTTTCAAGCAGGTGCTCGATCCCGTAGCGGGCCGACTCTTTCTCGCCCCGGCCCAAAAGCATGTACACGCGGTACAGGTTGGCCTCGACCGAACCGGGGTCAAGCTCCAGCGCGCGGTCCAGGGCCTTCCGCGCCGACAGGATATGTTTGTGCCCTCCGAATCCGTAGCGCACATACTGCAAGTGCGTGATGCCGAGCCCAGACCAGGCCGAGGCAAACGCGCCGTCGGCGGAGGTGACCTGCTCAAACCGCTGAAGTGCGCGGTCCAGGTCATTGCGCGAGCTTGTCCGCTGCATGAACGAGGACAGCAGCGCGCGCGCTTGGAGGTACTGTTCGGAAAGCTGCGCGGACAGCGCGGCAGGCCTTTGCGCGATTCGCTCCGGCTGCATCGTCCCGATGCCTTGCAGCGACCCGAACACGTCATTGCAAATCTCAGATTGGACGGCGATCAGGTCGAACGACGGTACGGAAATTGCGCCGCCCCCGCGCACGCTGCCGCCCGGCACATCAAGCAGCTGCCAGTTGAGGTCAAACCCCTGCGCCCCGCGCATGAACGAGCCCGTGAGCACCCAACGGACCAGCAAAAGGCGGCCGATCTCGATCGGGTCGGACTGGAGCAGCGCGCTCATCAGGTTGGCCTGGAACAGCGCCGAGGACGGCCGCACGACGAGCGAAGGCATGCGGGCCAGGCGCACCGCGATCGCATCCGCGAGCGCCGCCCCGTACAGCGGCCCGCCCACCGGCTCCGGCCCCGCGTTCTTGAACGGCAGCACCATGATCGAGTTCTGCCGGGCGGCGGAATCGGGCGCGTCCCGGAAGCGCTCGGCCAGCATGGAAAGCAAGCCGGTGGCTCGCTTGGCGGCCTCAGGTCCGGAGGTGGGCAGCACTGCCGCGGCTTCGCCCGGCAGCAGGCCGGACTCAAGCTGAAGCGTGCGCATGATGGTTTTGAGCGCCTCGCGCGCCTCCGCCGCGCTGCGGTAGCGGTCGCTCGGGTTCTTCGCGAGCAGGGTCAGGATTACGGACGCCAGCTCACTCGGCACAGCCTCGGGTAAGGCGGGCGGGTCGGCGAACTGGATCGCGCGGATCGACTGGAACTCGTCGCCCTCCGGCCGGAAGAACGGGTGGCGTCCCGCCGCGAGCTCGTACAGCAGCACGCCGAACGCCCACAGGTCCGACCGCACCGACGACTGCCCGGTCACGAACTGCTCCGGCGCCATGTACGCGATGGTGCCGCCGCGCGCCGTGTAGGCGAGCGGCCCGGTGAGCCGACGCGAGGTGAGCGAGGGGTCGAACTGCGCGTCCTCGACCGGCAGCCGCCGCGCCAGGCCGAAGTCGAGGATTTTCGC
>CAXTUV010000500.1:0-2581 GCA_964247445.1 uncultured Acidobacteriaceae bacterium
ATTCCTGCAGGCGCCATATCGTCCATGCAAACCACAACAGATGTCGCCGTAGTGGGCGCAGGCCCCTATGGCCTCTCCCTCGGCGCCTATCTCCACCACGCGGGCGTCCGGCACAGAATCTTCGGCAAGCCGATGCAAAGCTGGCAAAACAACATGCCGTCCGGCATGTGCCTGAAATCCGACGGGTACGCTTCCACGCTGTACGACCCGAAGCGGATTTTCACGCTGGAGCAGTTCTGCCGCGAGCAGAACCTGCCTTATAAGTATTCCGGCATGCCGATCCCGCTGGACACATTTGTTGCCTACGGGCTCGAGTTCCAAAAGCGCATGGTGCCTCAGCTCGAAACCGAGGACATCGCCCATATCGCGAAGGCGCGCACCGGCTTTACCCTCCGCACCGCGGGCGGTGAGGAGTTCGCGGCGCGGCGCGTCGTGCTGGCGGTGGGGATCACGCATTTCGGCTACATGCCCCCGCAGTTCGCGGCGCTGCCGCCCGAGGCTGCCAGTCACAGCTTCCGGTACGGCGACGTGTCCCCGTTCGCGGGCAAGCGCGTCCTGGTGGTCGGTGCCGGCGCATCCGCCGTCGACACCGCCGCCTCGCTTGCGGATGCCGGCGCGGAAGTGCACATCATGGGCCGTCGACCGAAGATCGGTTTTTACATCCCGGAGATGGACCCGCGGCCGCTGCGCCGGCGCGTGCTGTACCCGCGCTCGGGAATCGGCGTCGGCTGGGAGTACATGGTCTGCGTGGAAACGCCGCACCTGTTTCGCGCGCTGCCGGAGCGCTTTCGCCATCGCGTGGTGCGTCGGCACCTCGGTCCCATTCCGGGCTGGTTCATGCGCGAAAAGGTCGAAGGACGCATCGCGATGCACATGAGCGCGACCATCCACGAAGCCCGCTGGGACGGCGAGAAGGTGCACGTGCACTACGACCAGCCCGGCAAGCCCGGGCAGGTGTTCACCGCCGACCATGTGATCGCGGCCACGGGCTACAAGCCGAAGGTCAGATCGCTCCCGTTCCTTGACCAGGCAATCCGCGACGGCATCCGCACGGTCGACGACACGCCGGTGCTCAGCCCGTCCTTTCAAACCACGGTGCGCGGGCTGCACATGATCGGGCTTGCGTCGGCGAATTGTTTCGGCCCTGCGCAGCGGTTCGCCGTGGGCGCGAAGTTCACCTCGCGGTACCTTGCGCGGCATCTCCGGCGGCAGTTCGCTTGAATTTCATCGGGTTCAGCGGCTGATTTTCAGGCTGTACGCCGGCAAGCCCGGCGGAGGTGCGGCGGGCAGGGTTAATTCGAGGCCGCCTGCGGTCTGCGTCCAGTGGATCGTCTCGCTGCTGCCCAACAGCGAGACGCCTTTCGGCCGCACACCTGAACCCGTACTGAGCGAGCGGATCGTCACCGTGCCGCCCTGCCAGCCAAGCTCAATCGCGTATAAGGCGCTGCCGCGCGTCGTAAATCGGAAGTCCGCTGCCGTGTACGCGGCGTTCTTTGCATCATTGAAGGAGCCGGCCGCGGACTTCGTCGGGCCCTCGCCGAAGCGCGTCCACGGCCGCGTACTGTAGATGGCTTCGCCGTTGACGCCGAGCCAGCCGCCCAGCGCCCGCAAGATGGCCGCTGCCTCGGGCGGGATGGTTCCATCCGGCTTCGGCCCGATATTCAGGAGCAGATTGCCGTTCTTGCTCACCACATCGATTAGCTGCCAAAGGATCTCCCGGGGCTGCTTGTAGGTGTCGCCTTCGATGTAGCCCCAGCTTTTCTGGCTGACTGAGGTGTCGGTTTGCCAAGGGAGCGGCTCAATCTCCGGCTCGCCGCCGCGCTCCACGTCGAGCACGGTCGAGTGCGGCGCAAAGGCTGGATTTTTACGGAACAAAACTACGCTCTGCCCGCGCGCCTGCGCTTGGTTGTAATAAAACGCCGCGAAGCGCTTGAGATAGGGCTGAAACTCCGGCTGCTCCACCCACCAGTCGAAGTACACAAGCTCGGGATGGTATTTCTCGACGATCTCAGCGGAGCGCGCGAGCCAGTCGTCCAGGTACGCGGGGTCGGGGCTCGCGCCTTTTTCGGTCGCCTCGGGGGTGCCGTTCAGGTGCGCCGGTCCGTAAAAAGCCGCGTACTTCGGGTCCTGAACATCGGACGGGTGCGCCCGCCCGCCGTCCAGGAAAAAGTAGTGCTCGGCGCGGTGCGAGGACGCGCCGAAGTGCAGTCCGTCGGCGGAAACCGCGGCGCGCAACGCAGCGATGAAGTCGCGGTGTGGTCCCATCTTGTAGGCCGACCAGTCGCTCAGACCGGTGTTGTACATCGGAAAGCCGTCGTGGTGTTCAGCAACCGGGATCACGTAGCGCGCGCCCGCCTCACGAAACAGGTCGGCCCAAGCCTTCGCGTCAAAGCCGGACGCGTGAAACATGGGAATGAAGTCCTTATAGCCGAAGCCGGTTTCCGGCCCGTGGAGGGCGATCTGATGTTTGTACTCGGGCGTGCCCTCGATGTACATCAGCCGCGGGTACCACTCGCTGCCGAACGCAGGCACGGAGTACAGGCCGAAGTGGATGAAAATGCCGAACTTCGCGTCGCGGTAC
>CAXTUV010000501.1:0-2570 GCA_964247445.1 uncultured Acidobacteriaceae bacterium
CGAGCATGCCCCGCCGGAGTTCATCATCCCCGACCAATTCATCGACCGGACCTTTGCTCGCGAAGCGACGTTTTTCGGCGACGGGATCGTGGGCCATGTCGCGTTCGGCGACCCCATCTGCGGCGGGGTCGCGAAGGCGCTGCATCAAGCCTGCGCGCAATCGCAAGTCACCGGCAAGCTCGGCGGTACTTACGTCTGCATGGAGGGACCGCAGTTCTCGACCCGGGCCGAGTCGAACTTATACCGCAGCTGGGGCGCGGACATCATCGGCATGACCAACCTTCAGGAAGCCAAGCTCGCCCGCGAGGCCGGCATCTGCTATGCCACGCTCGCTATGGTGACCGACTATGACTGTTGGCGCGCTGGGCACGACGACGTGACCGTCGAGCAGGTGGTCGCGGTGATTCATCAAAACACGGCAAACGCCTGCCGTGTGGTGCGCGCGGCCGTCAACCTGCTGCCCCGCGATGGAGCATGCCCTTGCGCGAGGGCCGCCGAGCATGCCATTATGACCAACCGTGATGCCATTCCCGCCGCTGCGCGGGAACGGGTCGCGCTGCTGTTCGGTACATACATTTAACGGTTCGGAGCGGAGTCACCCATGAGCATCCTCGTAGTCGGCAGCGTCGCCTTTGACGGTATTGAAAGCCCTTCCGGCAAGGTAGACCGCGTTCTGGGCGGCGCGGCGACGCACTTCGCCCTATCCGCTTCCTTTTTCACCGATGTGCGCGTGATCGCGGTAGTCGGCGAGGACTTCGGCCCAGCCGAGGAGAAGGTTTTCCATGACCGCAAGATCGATATCCGGGGTATCGAGCACGCGCCGGGCAAAAGCTTTTTCTGGCAGGGTTCCTATGTAGACGACATGAACTCGGCGAAGACGCTGGACACGCAGCTGAACGTTTTCGGCAACTTCTCGCCCAAGATCCCCGACATCTACAAGGACACCGAATACCTTTTCCTCGCGAACATCGACCCGATCCTGCAGGAGCGCATCCGCGCGCAGCTGCCGGATGTGCGCATGGTCATCGGCGACACCATGAACTTCTGGATTCAGAACGCGCGCGAAAACCTCCTGCGCGTGTTTAAGAAGCTGGACGCGCTGATCGTGAACGATGGTGAGGCCAAGCTCTTGTCGGGCGACTCGAACCTGCGCTGCGCGGCCGAGAAAATTCTGCGCATGGGCCCGAAATCGCTGATCATCAAGCACGGCGAGTACGGCGCGACCGCCTTCTTTTCCGAAGGCTCCTTTCCGGGGCAGAAACGCGCCCGTCCGGTGGCGTTTCGCTCGCCCGCCTACCTGCTCAAGGAGGTTGTCGACCCGACCGGCGCGGGCGACTGGTTCGCCGGCGGCTTCTTCGGCTCGATCTCGGAAACCGGTCTCGTGACCCCCTCGGCCTGGCGCAGGGCGATGTTCTACGGCGCGGCCATGGGATCGTTCGCCTGCGAGCGCTTCGGGACGGAGCGCATCATGGAGCTGACGCGGGAGGAGATCGAGGCCCGGGTGGAGGAGTTGCGGAATCTGACCAGTTTGGATGGGTAGGTTCCCCCCTGTCTTGCCAACTTGTCATCCTGAGCGAAGCGAAGGATTTACTTTCTCCGCCCACGCGCGAGAAATAGAGTCGCCGCTTCGCTTCTCAGGGTGACAGCTGATTGCACTGTAATGTTATCCTGAGGGCAACAAAGAATTTACTACTTTCCGCATCGCAAATAGCTAATCGGCAATCGGTTCGGGATGTTGAAATAGGGAAATATACTGCCGCATTTGAGCCTGTATTGTTCCAATCTCCACCGAAGATAACTCGACGCCTGTTGTGCAGAGTAATTCGTCGCTTACAACGATTCCATGTTGGAATGTGGCTTGCCCGTCCCAGTGCGCCTTTCCGTATTTCGCTGCTACGTGGTACTCCTTGCCGTCCTTCCTGAGGACGGCAGTATCGTGCTTGCCTTCATAGGGACCGACGCCTTCTCCCTCACGTTTCAGTATCGCGATGCCGTTTGCCTTATCTAGTGAGAGAACAGTAACAATTTGCCGGCCGGCAGGCCCGGCTTCCCAAGGTTCTGAAATCTTTACAGCCCAACCTCTGCCTTGCGTCAGTTCACCTTGGGGAGTTCCCCAGAATGTCGGGTTGTAAAACGGGGCGCTCGCGTCCGCATGACATTGCATTTACCGGCGAAGCACATGGTTGTACCGTGGTCTCGGTAGTCTCCTTCGACGTTTCGGATGGAAGCTTTGCCGTCCATGCGAACAGAAACCCTCCACGGGACGATCTCGGGCGATTTGCTTTCAGTAAAAGTGTAAGTTCCCGTCGCGGGCAGTTGCACGACACTGTCCTCAAATCCGGGCCCGTGTAAGGCGATCACCCGATAGGTGACGTCGCTCAATGTTTCTCCTGTCCGAACATGAGGAATTAGGTAGTACTCAGCACCCGGATGCTTTGGAATGTGTGAAGCAGCTTTGCCGAACGCGCTGATAACCGCGGACATGAAGAGAATAGTGAGTTTGCTGCCGCCATGCGCCACTGCTGCACTTCACTTTGCTGCGGTCAGTAGAATGTCCGCATGATCAACGA
>CAXTUV010000502.1:0-2565 GCA_964247445.1 uncultured Acidobacteriaceae bacterium
TCTTCCAGCATCGTGCAGACCTCCCCATCAAGGGCAAAAAGGAATACTACGCGGCAGGCGGCCGGAAGTGGTGCGCTGGGCCCGGCGGTGAGCGCCTACGGTGTCCGCGCTCTCTACGCGCGGAAAACGATTTTGTCGCCCGTGATCAACGTGTCACGTTGGGAGAATCCTAGCACCGCCCTTCGTGCAAATGCGAGAGAAACGGAGCAAATAAATCCGGGAACTTTCTCCAAGCCGACACGTCCCATGCGGATGTATCCCCACAGGTGATTGCTACGCCTCTTGCAACGAATCCAGGGCGAAAGGTTGCATTTTATAAGCAGACATTTGCATCCAGGTTGGTTACTTTACTGATACCACTCACACAGAGAAAGTGTAGGGGCGGAGCCGCCCACCGACTTGGAGGCAAGCCAGTGACAGACCCGGGGTGCGCAGATTCCAGCAGCGTTGTCGCAAGCACAGCTGCGCGCAACGGTGAGACGCTGAGGCGGCTTCCCTGTCAGGGAAAGCCGCACCGCACTGAAATCTTCAACAGGACGCGTCCACCGGACGCTGCCTAGGAAAGCATTTCCTTCAGCTTGGAAAATAATGACCGCGATGTCGGCGCATTTTCAACCGTGATGCTTTCGCCCAGCTGCCGCAGCAGGTCCTTCTGTTCGCGGTTCAGCTTTTTCGGCGTTTGCACCTGAACCTCCACGATGAGGTCGCCTCGGCCGTGCTCATTCAAAAAGGGCACGCCCTTCGAGCGCAGGCGAAACTCCTTACCGGACTGCGTGCCTTCAGGGATTTTCAGCCGCGAATCGCCCTCAAGCGTTTGAATCGCAATCTCATCGCCAAGCGCGGCTTGGGTAAACGAGATCGGCACGACGCAGTGCAGGTCGTTGCCGTCACGCTCGAAGAAAGGGTGCGGCTTGACGGTCAGGACGATATACAAGTCACCCGACGGCCCGCCGAAGCGGCCCGCATCGCCGCCGCCGGAGTAGCGGATGCGTGTGCCTTCCTCGACGCCCGCCGGCACCGACACGCGCACGGTATGGGTACGCTCTTGGCGGCCGTCGCCGTGGCAGGTCGGGCAAGGATCGGTGATGACCTGGCCGGTGCCGCCGCAGTTGGTGCAGGTGCGCGCCACCGAAAAGAAGCCCTGCTGGAAGCGCACCTGGCCGCGTCCGCCGCAGGTCCGGCACACCGCCGGGCCCTTGTTGGACTTAGTACCCGTGCCGTCGCAGGTGCCGCACGGCTCCATGCGCCGCACGGACACCTCAATCTCCTTGCCGAACACCGCCTCGGCGAAATCGATGGTTTGGTCGAAACGCAGGTCGCGACCCTTTTGCGCGCGCGAGCGCCCGCGGCCTTGCCCCTGGCCTCCAAACATTTCGCCGAAGATGTCGCCGAAGATGTCGCCGAGGTCCTGCGCATTCGCGAATGGATTGCCTTGCGGCCCCGCCCCGCCGACGCCTGCATGTCCATAGCGGTCGTAAGCGGCGCGCTTGTCCGGGTCGGACCACACCTGGTAAGCCTCGGCGCACTCTTGAAAGCGCTCCTCGGCGGACTTGTCGCCCGGATTGCGATCCGGGTGAAACTGCATGGCGAGCTTGCGGTAGGCGGTTTTGAGCTCCCCGTCAGAGGCGGTTCGGGAAACCTGCAGCACTTCGTAGTAGTCGGTTTTGGGCACGGTTTGGGTCACGGTCGGTAATGTCAGATTGATCTGGGTCAGAAAAGGACGGGTAAGGACTGCACGGAAGCCGGGCGGTTCAGCGCGGGCCTCCGTGCCGGAAGGCGCTAGGCTTGGGTCTGCCCCGGATTAGTCGCCACGCGCACCAGCGCGGGCCGCAGGAGGCGCTCGCGGATGCGGTAGCCGCGGCGGACTTCCTCGGCAACATGGCCGTCGGGCACCTCGGCGGTTTCCACGTGGCCGAGCGCTTCATGGAAGCGCGGGTCGAACACAGCGCCGACGGTCTCCACCGGCTGCACCTGGAGCGAGCGCAGGGCCTCTTCCATCTGCTTGGCGATCAGCTCGACGCCGCCCTTCAGCTGCTCGAGCGTGCCGGTCGACTTCAGCGCAAGCTGGAAGTTGTCGAGCACAGGCAGGAACTGCTCCACCGCCGCGCCGGTCGCGTACTCGCGGAACTCGCCACGCTCTTTATCGGCGCGGCGGCGGGCGTTCTCAAACTCAGCCTGAAGCCGGGCCAGGCGGTTCAGCAGCCCGTCACGCTCCTGCCGTAGACGGTCCGTCTCGCCGGGCTCCTCGGGCGACAGCGTGCCGGCGGTGCGCTCCGGGCCTTCAAAGCCCGTGGTCACGGCATCGGAAGGGTCGGAAACAGGATCGGTGTTCTGGATGGCTTCCAGGAGAGACTCGGAGGTTTCGGGGCGGGTCTGGCTCATATCTTCCTCGGATGCGCCGGTACCGCCCTGGCCGCGAAACCGGTCGAACTGCTCGCGGATACGGCTTTGCAGGGTGGGGCGCATGCAGCTATTTTCCCATGAAGCGGCGCTACAGCAGCAGCAGGCTGGCCGGCAGCTGCGCCACCAAGGCCACCGCAGCGAAGGTTTTTCCGTATTCCACAC
>CAXTUV010000503.1:0-2563 GCA_964247445.1 uncultured Acidobacteriaceae bacterium
GTGCCCAAGATGTTGGTTTCCGCGGCGGCGAGCGGGGTGGCCTCGATGAGCGGGAGGTGCTTGTGCGCGGCAGCATGAAAGACCACCTGCGGGGCGTGCGCGGCAAACGCGGCGCGCAAAAAAGCGGCATTCGTGACTGACCCTACTAGGTAGGCCGGACCGGCCCCGAGCGCACGCCCCAGCCGGTATAAGCCGTGCTCGGACTGATCGAGCAAGATAAGTTGGGCGGCCGGAGCGAGCGCGCGGGCCAGCGCCGAACCGAGATACCCGCCCGCGCCGGTGATGAGGATGCGCCTCCCGTGAAGGTGCTCGGGAACCGGGCCGAGCGCGTCCTCAGGCAGGAAGCCGGACCAAAGAGGGGGCATGTGCTTACGATACGTCTATGAGCCCTGCGCTGCTTTCCGCCGTGGACCAGCTGGCTTTGCTGCGCTCCGGCGGGATTTCTCCGCTCGATTTGGCCGAAGAGCACCTGCGCCGCATCGAGCGGCTGAATCCCGCTTTGAGGGCGTATGTCGAATGCAATGGGGAGCTCGTGCGGGCCGAGGCGCGCGACGTACGCGCAGGCCGGCTCGCCGGGCTGCCTGTGGCGATCAAATCGTGCATCGACGTCGCGGGCTACCGCTGCGAGAGCGGCAGCCGTTTGCGGCGCGGCTTGCTCGCCGAGACAGACGCTGAAGCAGTCCGCAAGCTGCGGGCCGAGGGCGCGGTCATCCTGGGCAAGACGAACTGCCCGGAGTTCCTGATGAACTACGAGACGGCCAATGACCTGTATGGGCGCACGGCAAACCCGTGGAACTTGAACTACAGCGCGGGCGGTTCGAGCGGAGGAACAGCGTCAGCTATTGCGGCGGGGCTTGCTGCGTGTGGGCTGGGCTCGGACTCGGGCGGGTCTGTGCGGCAGCGGGCGCATGCGGTGGGCATCTGCGCGTTGAAGCCTACGCCGGGCAGGATCTCCGACATCGGCGCGCAGCCGCCGAATGCCGGGCCTTTCAGCACCCTAGGCGCGGTCGGGCCCATGGCGCGGACCGTCGCGGATGTGTCCTTGCTGTTTGAAGTTCTCTGCACCGGGCCGAAGCCGTACGCGCCCGCCGACCCAAGCGGGGCAACCGTGGGCTGGTTTGAGGATGACAGCCTCGTCCCAGTGACGCCGGAAACCCGCGCGGCGGTGCGATCCGCTGCCGAGGCACTGGAAAAGGCCGGCTTGCGTGTGAAGGCATTCCGCCCGGAAGGTTTGGAAGAGGCGCGTCGGCTGTGGCGGCTGTTCTTTGTGCAATGCGGAGCCATGGTGTACGAGCCCGTCGTTGCAGGCCATCGCGGGCGCTTGAGCTCCATGTTTGAAGATTTCCTCCAAACCGCCGAAGCGGAGCCCCCGCTCACCGGCTCGGCCCTGCTCACCGCGTGGATCGAGGCGGACCTGCTCCGAACGCGGTTTCGCGCGGCGATGCAGGTGGCCGGGGTGGACCTACTATTGATGCCCGCCTGCGCGATCCCGGCATTCCGGCACGGCGAACGGGCCTGGGTTGTTGACGGGCAAACCGTGGGCTACTGGGACGCGATGCGCTATACCCAGTGGTGGAATCTGCTCGCGATGCCAGCGGCGGTGGTGCCGGTTGGAGCCGCCCCGAACGGGCTGCCCATCGGCGTGCAGATTGCCGGGCCGGCATACGAGGACGAGTTGGTACTGGCGGCCGCCGGGATTGTGAACCGGGCGTTCGGTCGGCGGCTTCTTTATGATGGTACGGAAGCAAACATTCCCCAGAGGTGAGATCCATGGCAGACGTTGTCGCAAATCAGGAAACAATTTTGAGCCACCAACAGGACATCCTGTCCAACCAGAAAACGATCCTTCATAACCAATCAACAATTGTCGAGAACCAAAAGTCGATCCTGAAGAACCAAGACGCGCTGGACGAGATTCTGAAGAATCAGCGAGAGATTCTCGGCAATCAGAAAGAAATCTTGGCCGCTGTTAAGAAGTAACCTTTCTACAAGGTAACGACATAGTCGGGCGGCGCGCCGGCCAAGGCTTCATACAGCTGCGGGAAGCATCCGACCCGCGCGCCCTCGACTAACCCCTTCGGTTCAACCTGTCCGCTGCCGCACTGCTCCAGGGTGCCTTCGGCGAGACCGCGCCGCACCGCGCATTGGTCGCAGGCCATCAGCAGGATGTTCTTCTCGCGGGCGACTTTCGCGAGGCGCTCGCCGACCGCGTCCCCGTCGCGGAGCACAAAGGTGTTGTCGTCGAAGAAAAACATCCCGGCAACCTCCGCACCATGAGTTCCCGCTTCCAGCTGCGGTAAGATCATCGAGGTCAGCTTCGTCGTGCTTGCGAGGTTAGTGGCAAAGATGTAAGCAACCTTCATCAAAGCTCCGACATCGGGAGTAAGTGGGCGCGAAATCCCATAGCCTCGATAGAAGCGCTGATAGCAGCAGGCGAGCTGTGCCGGGCGTCGTAGGTAACCGCGGTCTTGCCGTCCGGGTAAGTCGCGGACGTGGCCAGGATACCTTTTTCGCGGGCCAGCAGGGTTTCCAAACCGACCGAGCAAGTTGGGCACCAAAAGCC
>CAXTUV010000504.1:0-2024 GCA_964247445.1 uncultured Acidobacteriaceae bacterium
CAAACGGAGATCCGTGAGCACAGCAGGACCCACCCAGCAAGCGAAGCACCCGGTGCAGCATATGCGCCGCAACCCACCCATCGCTGGCGAGGCTGAAGCGATCGCGGCCGCCCAGGGCGGTGACGGACGCGCGTTTGAAACCCTCTATGGCCTCCATAAACGCCGCGTCTACTCCCTTTGCCTCCGCATGCTCGGCAACGTCGCCGAGGCCGAGGACCTGACCCAGGAGGCTTTCCTTCAGCTTTACCGCAAGATCGGAACGTTCCGCGGCGACTCGGCGTTTTCCACCTGGCTGCACCGCCTGGCGGTGAATGTCGTTCTGATGCATCTGAGAAAAAAAGGTCTTCCGCAGGTTTCGTTGGAAGAAACACTTGAACCTTCCTCCGACGACGGTCCGCGAAAGGATATCGGCGCGCGCGACCTGAACTTGTCCGGCTCCATCGACCGCGTGACGCTAGAGCGCGCCGTTGAAAATCTTCCCCCCGGCTACCGGCTCGTCTTTGTCCTCCACGATGTGGAAGGCTACGAGCACAATGAAATCGCCGGCATGTTGGACTGCTCCATTGGCAACAGCAAGTCCCAGCTGCACAAGGCGCGCATGAAGCTGCGCGACCTCCTGAAGTCGGGCCTGCGAAAGGATGCACAAGAATGAAGGAACAAACGCCGGACTGCGCGGCTTTTCAGCAGAAGCTGCCGCAGCTGTTCGAGGCTGAAACCGACTTTACCAACGAGCCCCACTTGCGCGCGTGCGAAAACTGCGCCGAGCTGGTGCGCGACCTTGAATACATCGCCCAACAGGCCAAGCTGCTGATGCCGATCCACGACCCTTCGCCCGCGGTGTGGGAGAACATCAAAACCGCGCTCGGCGGCGCGCCCGAGCCAGCGGCGAGGGAAAAGCAATAGCCCAGTACGGTTCCCGGTACAGCCGCGTCGCCCTTCTAGGCTTCATGGGCGCGGGCAAGACGACCGTCGGACGCCTCCTCGCGCCCATGCTGGGCTGGCGCTTCCTGGACACGGACGAGATGCTGGTGGAGCGGCATGGGGCGTCGATCGCTGAGCTGTTCGAGCGGTTCGGGGAGGCACGGTTTCGGGAGTGGGAGGCGGAGGTGGTCGCCTCGGCCCTGGCTCAAGATGAAGCTGTGATTGCCCTGGGCGGCGGCGCGGTCGAGCATGCCGGGACGCGGGAGTTGCTGTTTGGGGATGCGGGAACATTGACTGTGTACCTGCAGGTGCCGCTGGCGGTAGCGCTTGAGCGGTGTGAAGCAGATGACGGGGGCGCGGTGCGGCCGGTGCTGGCGGATGGAAGCAGGTTAGAGCAGCGCCATGCCATTCGGCTGCCAAGCTACCGCCAAGCGCAACTGATTTTATTTCCTGAAATCGAACAGCCCACGCAGCTTGCCGGCAAGATCAACACTCTTCTTTCTGCACGTATATAGACCCTACAGTCGAATGACGCACGTCCAAACCTGAACATCTTGTTGAGTATAAGAAAATTCAGACTCCCACTTGTGTGAATCAAGGGACACGTTGTGAGCCGCGAAAACAATCATGATCAGCACCCGTATATTTGGATGAGTTTTGTAGAAGTCTGCAAGTCCCTTAAGTGTCTTAGCGGTAGCCGGTTTTGTACTTGGGTCATGCAAGTATTTCAGCTCTACTACAATTTGGTTTTTAAACAGATTGAAATCGGCTCTTTTCTCCTGTTCATCGAATCGCACTGTTACGTCTTCACTTCCATGATTGGACAGCCACGGCTTTATCGTTAAAAAAAGATAGATTTTGACAATCGTACTCATTATTAAGGTCTACTTTCACTCCCTTCCCCTTAGGATTTAGGCGTGATCTGCTTTCGACAGCGCGTCTGAATACATCGATTATGAAATTTGCGACTTCCTCGATATTGCTCCCCAGAACGGGAGATGTAGGAAGCCCGGCGTTCTCGAGTTCGCGAGCATATTCGCGAAGGGGTTTCGCCCACCTTCCCGACACAGGCTCGCCCCCTCCTAACACGGTCTGCTCAAAAT
>CAXTUV010000504.1:2034-2557 GCA_964247445.1 uncultured Acidobacteriaceae bacterium
CTGGAAACTATTAGGTCCCAATCTACATCTGCTTGCATGAATCCTTCAGAAACCGACCAGAAACAGACAGCTTCTAAGCGCCTGACGAGATCGTCAAATGAGGCACAACGGACGAAGCTCTCATTCGCACAACTCACTGCTTTCCCTTGGTCCGCGATGAACAAATCTAAGGCTGGACATTGGTCCGCGATGAACGTTCGTACAGGCACGGGACGAAGGTTCTTTCCATCGCGAATCCGGACAAGAATGTCGATATCCGAACGCGTACTCTGCGTACGATAGCGTCGAGACCCGAAAAGATATAGCGCTTCTATCTGGTTGAAGTCAGTTACAAGCTTTTGTGTGAGATCTCGCAAAGAGTAGTGCCTGTCGCCCATGCAACTTATCCTAATGCCTGATTGCAGCCGTCGTCCTCTCAATTGCTTCATGTCGCGCACTTCGCCTGCTGACCCGCCGATAGTGACTGGTACCATCGAGTCAGACCGGGCAATCTCATCATGATTCAATCCAAACTCGATCCCAT
>CAXTUV010000505.1:0-2556 GCA_964247445.1 uncultured Acidobacteriaceae bacterium
GGCTCACCGCGCCCGTATGGCGCACAGGGCGGCACGGGCGGCGGGTCGGCTTCGCCGCGGCGCTACGGCGCGAACAGCGGCCCGGGTGCGAAACCCACAGGGCGGCCCGGCGGCAAAAAGCCCCGCACCGCGCCGTTTACCTCATCCGGCAAGCCGCGCCCCGGGGTCGGCAAGCCGGGCCGGCCGGGTCCGAGAGCCGGGCGCAAGCCGTTCGGCACGGGCCCCAAGCGGGACAGCTAAGCCTCCATGCCCTCAGCCGAGAACCACATTCTGGCCATTGACGGGCCGGCGGGCGCGGGCAAGAGCACAGTCGCGCGCGCGATGGCGGCCCGCTTCGGCCTGCTCAATATCGAGACCGGGGCCATGTACCGGGCGTTCGCGCTCGGCGCGCTGCGGCGCGGCGTGGACCCGGAGGACGGCCCGGCGCTCGCGCGGCTCACGGCGGAAACGCGGTTGACGCTTGAAAACGGCGGGCGTGTTCTGCTCGACGGAGAAGATGTCACGGGCGCGATGCGGACGCCCGTGATTACCTCTGCGGCATCGCGGATCAGTGTGCATGCGCCGGTGCGGGCTTGGCTCGTGGGGTTGCAGCAGGCGCTCGGGCGTGCGCTGCCTCCCGGCGCGCATGGCGTTGTGATGGAAGGCCGGGACATCGGGACGGTGGTTTTCCCGGAAGCCACCCTGAAAGTGTTTCTCCAAGCTTCGCCCGAGGCGCGCGCCGAACGGCGTTTGCGCCAGGAAAACGGCGGCAACCGAGCAGCCATGCTCCAGGAACTGGCGGCACGCGACCGGCGCGACCAAACCCGGACCGCAAGCCCGCTCGCCGCCGCCGAAGACGCGGTTGTAATTGACTCGACCACGCTGGGCCTCCCCGAAGTAATCGCGCGAGTGGAAGCCTTGGTACGCGCGCGGTGGCATCTTGCTCCCTTTTCCGAGCCGACCCGCAATGTCGGCCAAGCTTAGCTGCGGTAACGCCGCTACTGCGCCACCGGCGTCGGTGTTTCCCCTTCCGCTCGGAGGCGGCGCGGCGTCTTATCCCCGGCGGCCCGCCGCAGGGTCAGGTCGCCGTGCTCGGTTTTGAGCTCGATGCGCGGGCCGCCTTGCCCTTGCTCTCCGCGGATGCTCTTTCCGCTGTCCCCGGACACTTGCGCGAACGCAAACTCCGAGCTGATCTCATCCTCCCTGCCCGTTGTGCCGCTCAACGTGAAGCTCGCGTCCGGCGGCGCGGAGAAAATGATGTTTCCCGTGCTGTCGCGAACCGTGAGCGGCCCGGCCGCCGCGGCGAGCGCGACCGACACATCGCTGTTTGAGTCATCAATCGTCGCGGGTCCGGACAGGCCGGTGATCTCCACGTGCTTCGAGCGGGTTTGGAGCTCCAGCCCGGCCGGCGCGTCGGCGATATGCAAGTCGTCATTATCGAGCGTGAGCGTACCCATCAGTTTGGGAATTTCCAGCATGGTCCGCTCCGAGCGGAACGAGACCGCGCCCGCCGCGTCGCTTACCTCCGTGTCGCCGAAAAACGCGCCGTGCAGCACGGTACGGCCGCGGATGCCCGCGATGGAAACATCCCCCGCGCGGCCATCCACTTGTATGTCGCTGCCGAGCGAGCGGGCGCGCAAATCGCCGTGGTCCATGGTCAGCCGAACCGGGCCGCGCAGGTTTTCAAACGTGGCATCGCCGTGGTCGCTGTTAACTGTAAGCGCCCCGCTGAGGCCCGATGCGGATACATCGCCGTAATGCGTACGGACCGTAGGCGCAACGCCCGGAGGGATTGAAACCTCAAGCCGCACTTCCACGTGCTCGCGACCGGGTACCGTCAGCTCCGCCGTGTCGCCATGCACCTCCAGGCGCGGCCGGACGGCGGCGAACGCGCGATCCGTGTCCGTGTCCGGCACGTGCGCGGTTTCGACGGCGCGCACGTGAATACGTCCGTCCGTGGCGGGCGACAGCAGCACGTCGCCATGTGCATTCTCGACGGTTAAATCGGCATGGGCCGGGATGGCCTCGTCCAGCGTCACTGTGTTTTCGTGCGCCTCGTTGTCGAACGTGTCACCCCATTCCCATCCAAAATTGTTGTTGTCCCCCCAGTGCCACGCCCCATGAGGCAGCAGACGCCCGTTGGCCGAGAAGCCCAACCCGAGCAGCACCAGCAGCACCAGCCAACCCCCGATGCCGCTTCTGCGCCGCGGCACGGGCGCACCCGCGACCACGAACCGCCCTCGGTCGAAAATCCGTTCAATAAGCAGCAGAACGCCGATAACAATCAGCCCGAGCGGCCACCAGCGCGCGAACGCATCGGCAAACCGAAACCCGCTGATCGCGCCGGTGGTGATGAGCAGCGCGACAACGCCGATTGAGAGCGGGAGAAAGGCTCCGGTCACCGAGCGGCGGTATGGGAGCACGGCCGGGTTGTAGCCGAGGGGCAGCCTCGCCGGAACGAGCGATTCCACAAGATTCAAGCAGCCGGCCGCAAGCAGGTACAGCGGCCAGGAGCGCGCGAACGAGAGTAGATGCCACTGGTTCAGCAGCGCCGTCACGGCGAAAGTGAGCAGGAAC
>CAXTUV010000506.1:0-2549 GCA_964247445.1 uncultured Acidobacteriaceae bacterium
GTCAAAGTCCAGCTCCGGCCTATGCGCCATGCCGAGCTTCTCCATCACGCGCCGGGAACGCAGATTCGCGGGTACGGTGATCGCAACCACCTTTGGCAATCCGAGCACTTGCCATGCATACCTGAGCGCTGCGCGCGCGCCTTCGGCAGCAAGTCCCTGACCCCAATATGAGGCGGCCAAGCGCCAACCAATCTCAACAGCGGGCTGCTCAATCCCCGGCACGGCAAAGCTCATCTCCTGCAGACCTACGAAGCCGACAAAGGTTCCCGGCCCGCGCAGCTCGGCGGCGAAGAAGCAAAATCCATGATGGTGTTGATGCTCCTGGAAGCGCTCAATCGAGGCATCACTTTCAGCCCGCGTCAGCAGCTCGGGAAAGAACTCGCGCACGCGAGGGTCGGCGTTCATCGCGGCGAATGGCGCACGGTCCTCATCACGCCATTCGCGCAGCAGAAGCCGGTCTGTCCGGATACCTGGAAACGCCATACCCGTCCTCATAAGGTGCTTATTTCATCACAATCTCAAAAGGGCAATCCGCTTAGTAATGAGCGTGAACCGTAAGCTGGACCAAAATGGGAAGCACGGCCCAAAATAGGAACTATGCCCACGCCGCAGCTTTCTGTTTTTACCGGAGCCTCCCAAGGCTTGTGGCGAGTTGAAGAACAGCACACGCTCACGGGCGATCCACTGCCGGAAGCGGCCTTCGTCACGCGGCACGAAGGCGAACCGGCCGTCGAAAGTGCTTGGCGACTGCGCGGGGTGGTGAGCAGCCTGCGCTATACAACCGCCGGGGAGCGCGCCGCGCTCGTCGCGGCGCAGGCCCCACTCGGCCGCCCGAAAGCCGTCTGCGCCGCGCTCATCCCCATCCGCAAGTCCGAAGCCTGGTGGGCCCTGGCGCAGGATGAGCGCCGGGCGATTTTTGAGGAGCGGGGCCGCCACACCACGATCGGCCTCGAGTATCTGCCCGCCATCGCCCGGCAGCTGCACCACGGCCGCGACTTGGGCGAGCCCTTTGACTTCCTGACCTGGTTTGAGTGGGCGCCGGAGCACACCTCAGCTTTCGACGAGATGCTCCGACGGCTGCGCGGGAGCCCAGAGTGGGGGTATGTGGAGCGCGAGGTGGAGATCCGCTTGCGCCGCGAAGCCGCGCCCGAATAGTCCTTGAGGAAATACAGGTCAGAGCTGCGCAAAGACTAGCCGCGCCGCCTCGCCCCGCACTGCCAGCCCGTCTGTCCGCCCCGCGAAGCAGCGCGCATTCAGCTCGGCCGGCCCCCAGTCCTCCACCCGCGCGAAGCCCGCGAGCTCCCGCCGTATCGCGTCCGGTGTCCACCCGCTGAGGAAAGGCTCGCCCTTAGCCGTAGCCCGGGTTTGTAGCGAGCGGAACTGCTGCTGCTCTTCTTCGTCCAATGCCTCGGGTGGCAGGCGATAGTCAAAGACGAGCGCGGAGCCGCGCGGGAAACGCCGCACCCGCTCCAGCGCTGTGCGGAGCGCAGAGGCGGGCAGAAATGGCGCGACGCCGAGCATGGCGAACAGTGCCGGCCGCTCCGGATCGACCGGCCAAGGCGCGGCTAGGAGGTCGCCCGCGACTGCTTCCATTCGCGCGGGGGTAAACCCGGCTGCCTGCGCCAGTTGTGCCTTCCAGCGCTGCACCTCGGGTTGGTCGAGCTCGCACACCTGCAAGTCAGGCCAGGGATTGCGCCACGCAAACGTGTCAAGCCCGGCCCCGAGCAGGCAATACTGCCGTACGCCCTGCTTGTATGCCGAGGCCAGCGCCTCCTCGGCGAGGAGCGAGCGCGCCACCACGAACGCCCGCAGCGACTTCGACCAGGCCCGGCCCTGGGCGGCGGGGGTGCGCCGGAGCGCGTCTGTTCCCGCAGGACCAAGTAAAGGCACTACGAACGGGTCGTGGAAAATGACCGGCGCGTCATAAAGCTGGTGTGCCGCCCGCCGCAGCGCGACCCGCCACGCGCTGTGCGCCGCGTCCGGCATCCCGGCGGGTACCGTTAACCGCTTCACCAGTCCCCAAGTGAGGGGTGCAGGTCCGCCGGACTCTCGACCGCCAACACCTGCATACCGAACACCCGCCCGAACTGCCGGGCTGTCCTGTCGGCCGCTTCGGCGAGTGGGACTGGCTCGCCCAGCTCTTGTTCCAGCGAGGTCACCGCCCGGTCCGCGATGCCGCACGGCACGATCAAGTCGAAGTCCCGCAGATCGGTCGTGACGTTCAGCGCGAAGCCGTGGGATGTGATCCCACGCGATACATGCACACCGATAGCGGCCAGCTTTTTCTCTGGAATGCTCCCGCCGGGAAGAGTCCACACGCCCGTGCGCCCCGAAACCCGACCCGTACGCAGCCCATAGTCGGCCGCGACGCGGATGAGCACTTCTTCGAGCAGCCGCACAAAGTCCACCACGCCTAGGCGCGCGCCGCTCGCCGTTTGGTGCGCGCGCAGATCGAAAACTGGATACCCAACCAACTGCCCCGGCCCGTGATAGGTCACATCGCCGCCCCGCTTAGTGGTGTGCAGCGTCACCCCGCGCCGGAGCAGCTC
>CAXTUV010000507.1:0-2542 GCA_964247445.1 uncultured Acidobacteriaceae bacterium
GGATGCTCGGCCTTGGCGGCCGCGTACTGGCGCATGAGCGGGGTCAGGGCGTCGGGGAGGTCGGTCACGGGTTTAGGGTACAGGAGGCGAGAAAGCGCCTCCTGTCTGCTCTTCGCAACAGCAATGTCGGCTACTGCGGTCCGGCAAAAATCGGAGCGCAGATCTGGTGCAGCAAGACTAACGAATCGGAAGAGGTCCATCGCTCAAAACACTTACCGGCTTTAAAGTGCAGGATGCTGATTCCCGGAAGCCTGATCCGCTGGCCGGTCGCAGCAACGCCCATAAAGGATTCCTGCATGGTCCCTTTCGTCGTGTAGCGAACCACCAAGGTATCCCCATTGCAAATCAGGTCGTCACTGACGACTTGGGCGTCCGGAAAGGTTTTCCAAAAGGCATAGTAGAACTGCTTGACACTTGCCAAGCCGGGTTTTACACCCTGATAGCCGTGCAGAACGATGTCATCGGAATAGAGCTGAAAATAGTCGTCGCGCTTGTGCGGATCGGCGAAACATAAAAGCGCCTGCTCAAGCATCTCTTGATTCGACATGCCAAGCATTATAGTTAGCCGATTTTAAGCTGGACAACCCGGATGCTCGGCCTTGGCGGCCGCGTACTGGCGCATGAGCGGGGTCAGGGCGTCGGCGGGCGGTGTGGACACGGCTTCTAGGGTACAGGGAGGCGAGCGCGGAGCGCAGGGCTGCCCTCCCCTATATCAGGGCCGGATAGGATTACGGCTTGCCGGCCACCGCGTCGTCAATCCAGGCGTACAGGATGTCCTCCGCGCCGGGTTCCCCCATGTGGGGCCGGTTACCGAGGGCGATCAGATCTTTCTTATCGCCCTCAAGGGCGATAAGAAAGGTGTCCTCAATCGGGAAGATAGAGTCTTCCATGCCATTGATGACCAGGAGCTTGCAACTCGGCTGGTCCAGTACGCCGGAGTCGAGCAGGCTGAACTTACGGGCATCGGCCGCGTAGGCGGCCACAGGATCGGTGCCGCGGTAGCCGAACTTGTACGCCAGCGCCTCGGCCAGGGCGAAGGGATACTCCATCTGGTCCTGCGCCTGGATCCACTCGGGGTCGAACATGTGGTGGCAGCCGCCGCCCTGGGCCACCACCGCGAAAAGCCGGTTGGCATGGGTAAACGCAATGCGCATGGCGTGGTAGCCGCCCGTGCTGAGACCGCGGGCGATCACCTTGCCCGTGTCGAAGCCATGCTCGGCCGCGTTGGCGGCGACCCAGTCCAGGACGCTGCTCATCAGCCTGTCCGAGGAGGACGGGTCGTTTGGAGCGGCCGGGCAGTCGCCGGTGCCGGGAATCTCGAAGCTCAGCGTGGCAAAGCCGCGATCGACGTGCATCCGCGTGCGCGGTGTTTGGTCGGTTTTGTAGGCGTCAAGGCCGCAGATGAACAGCAGCACCGGCCAGCCGTCCTTCGGCTTGCTGCCCTCCGGCATGCGCAGATATGCCTGGATCGGCGCGTCCGTATCGCCGGCGGCTGTGTCGGCGTGCTTGAACGGTACATCGACCGCGAAACTGGGCGGGCTGAGATACTGCCCCGCTTTGGCATACGCCGCCTTACCTTTTTGCCAGGCTTGCTCGCTGACCGGCGTGCGATTAATGGGGAAGCGCGCCATGCGGTACACGGCCGCGGCACGCAGGTACAGGTCCAACGCCTTCTGGGTATCGCCTTGCTCTTCCGCTTCCTCGGCTTGGCGGACCAGCTTCTCCGCTGCGGGAAGAAAAGGCTTAGCGTACTCGTCCGGTTGGTAAAGGATGTCGGTCCGGTCGCCGGAAAGCCTCACCAGTTCAGCAAAGATGGGCTCGAAGTCTTGCACGTTCCCATCTGTGAAAGGGTAAATCCCGTGCGAGCACGGCACGCGCCACTTGTCCGCCCAAAGTGAAGATACGGAAGCGTGGTAAGGGAAGTACGGAAACCCTGCTCGGAGTTCGGAGGCGGTGGCTTGTACGTGGTAGGGCCGCATTACGGTGAGAATCGACGATGGCATCGCGGTGTCTCCTTATCAGCTCGCCCGCGGAAAAACTCGGGGGACAGTACCGCCATACTCCACTCAAACATTTCCCTCATGCCGTTGAGCGGTGAGAGCATTTCGATGCGGCTCTCCTCCGGAAAAGCTGCGCTCACGGCCGCTGGCCCCTGTGTACCTTCAGGGAAAATGCCTCAAGTGCCCGCCAGAGCGGCATCTGGCTGTGAGACGGACCGGCCTTGCCAGAAAAGGCCGCCCGCGGGCGGCCTTTCTTGGAGCCTGGGCAGCCGGCTACGCCTTGGTCATCGCGTCGGACCCGTGCTGCTTCACCATCTTGTTGTAGTTGCCTAGGATGAGAAACGGCGCGACCCACTGGCCGACAAACAAGGCGTTCTCGTCCTTGCCTTGGGCCTTCAGGATCACCGAGCCGATGATGGAAGCGAAGGCCGCGCCCAGAAAAAACGATGAGGGCAGCTTGGAGGTGTGCGTTTCCAGAAACGATGTGATTTGGTCTTCCTGGCTGTCGCCAGGTTTGACGCGGTAGTCGGGCATGGCCGGTT
>CAXTUV010000508.1:0-2541 GCA_964247445.1 uncultured Acidobacteriaceae bacterium
CCCTTTACCCTTGATCCATGGCCAAGCAATCCACCTACGTGACACAAGCGCCGGGGAAGGCACCCGCGACGAAGAAGCCCGTGGAGCGGGATCCTGTGGCGTCGGGGCCCCGTGACGCAGCGCAGAACCGAGCAGCGGGGCACAACTACTTTCTAGGCGACCGGGTGGAGGCTGGGGTGGCCTTACGCGGGTCGGAGGTGAAGAGCATCCGCGAGGGCAAGGCCAACCTGAAAGACAGCTACGGCCTGGTCAAGGATGGGGAAGCGTGGCTCTTGAACGCGCACATCGGGGCGTACTCGCACGGCTCGCTGGACGTGCCGGAGGCGACCCGGACGCGCAAACTGCTGCTGCACTCGGGCGAGATTCGCAAACTACAGGATCAAAGCCAAGTAAAAGGGTTCACGCTGGTGCCGACGCGGCTGTACTTCCGCAACGGCCGCGTGAAATGCGAGCTGGCCGTTGCGAAAGGCAAGCAAGACTGGGACAAGCGAGCCACCGAGCGTAAGCGCGAAGCCGACCGGGAAGCGCGCGCGGCCATGGCGCGGGGGAAGGGATGAGAGGCCAAAACCGAGTATCGATGCGCTCGGCGTGCATGGGATTCGCGATCGGCCGGAGATGGGCTCCGGCCATGGCACGGGTGACAAAGGGAATGTCCTTTGACCCCTTCTCTTACCCAACGACCGTAACAGCTCCATGGTTGTCGCAGTGGTCGCCGTCGAAGTAGTGGAGGTGGCCGTCGACGAGATAGTCGGTATGGTCGCCGTGCGGCACTGCTTCGTGGCCGCAGTCCGGGCCGTGCTGGTGGCCAGCCTCGTGGGCCGCGCAGTCGTGGCCTTCGGTGCACTCCGCGGGGTTGGCCGAGGAAACTTCGATGGCGTGCTCATCGACATGATCGTCGTGAACTGAGTGCAGATGGCCATCATGCAGGTAGTCCACATGGTCATCGTGCTGAAGGGCGGTGTGACCGCAAGCCGTGCCGTGCTGGTGTGTGTGGTTTTCGTGAATTGTGCACGCAGTTGCCATGGAGTAGTGCTCCTTTTCTAGGTTTGTTGGGGTAGGAAAATGCGAAGCGTGGGCGAGCGCGTTGGCGGCAAGCGCGCGCATGTGGTCGTCAGCCAAGGCATACACGGTGTGCTTGCCCTGCCTCCTGCCGCGCACAATGTTCTCGGACCGCAACACCCGCAGACGCTGCGAGATGGTAGTGATGGATTCGTGTTCGGCTAGGGCGAGTTCGGAAACGCAGGCGGGTTTGAAGGAAAGCCGCGCCAGCAAGCGAAGACGGGCCGGCTCACCCAGTGCGCGAAAGATGCGGGCCGTGCGCTCGATATGATCCTGGTCGAGCGGAGCTTGAAGTGTGTGCTCCTGGGGCATGCAGTCGGGCTGTGCTTCTCGGCTCACTGAATGAAGATTAACAACACTTGCACACATATGCAAGTGTGAGTACTCAGAACAATGAGGGGTGCCTTTAATGAAGAGGCGCAAGCCGGGGCACATGTACGCCCTCAACGATGGCAAGCTCCTGCACCATATCCTCAATTTGCGCCAGCATGCGCTGCGAAAGCGAGACAAACTGAAAACCGAACTCCGCATCGCCCGGTCGCGCCGCGCGAAGCTCGGCCCGCACTCGAAACAGAAGACCGCGCACGGTGAAGGTGAGCTCCACCCGGGCGTTGGGCAGCAGGATACGCGGGGTCAGCAGCGCGATCAGCGCGCCCTCGGCGCTGAGATTAAGGATGCGTGCGGGAAGGGTCGGCCCATCGGGCGTGAGCAGCACCTCCGCAGGCCCGTTGCAGGCAAAGCGGGGGTTGCGGCGGCGATTGTCGTGAGGGAGGGCGGACATGGCGCTGCTGTTTCTATCGGCACTTCGGCGGGTTTTGTTCAGCCTGCGCAAGAAAGGAGGAGCCTACCCGCCGAAGCGGCAGTTCTTCTCGCGATCCTCCTTTTAATGTCTTCTCCGGTAGCGCACCGCGAACTCGTACCCCGCCGGCGGCGGGTACAGCTCTGCGATGAGCTTCAGCCGGTCAGCCAGAGCCGGGGCGGCCAGCAGCGGGTACTCCCGTTCGCGCAGGTCGGCATATTCCAAATCAATGGCGAGCGAAAGCATATAGATAGCGAGCGCATCGGCCAAAGCTGCTTCAAAGTAGCGGGCGCGCTGCTCGTCAAGGTCCCGCTGGGAACGGTCCTGGGCGCGGGTGAACCGAGACACCCTCCCGCTCCCGTCGCCGTTTTGCACCGCGTCCGGGCGGCCGGGACCGGTATGGAGCTCAATGGCACGCTTGCGGGCCTCGTAAGCATCCTGCGAAGTTTCCCCACGCACCTCGCCCAGGGCCTGAGTCCACAGCAGTGTGGTGAACGGCTCGGGGAGGGATTTTTTGCCGTCCACCAACACGTCGACAAACTGGTGACCCACATTGATAAACACCTCAAAGGCAAGGGCAAAGCGGTCCTGCATCAGCCGCGTCGAGATAAAGGTATAAGTTGCGCCTGCGAGCGGGACGGTGCGATGGCAGATGGCGCGGTCGGCAAGGTCCGGCGTGTAAT
>CAXTUV010000509.1:0-2538 GCA_964247445.1 uncultured Acidobacteriaceae bacterium
GGGTGGAGGTTGGAGGGTGAAGGGTAGAGGCGGATGCTCTCCGTCGGCGTTGCTGGTGTACCTTGGCTACTGACTACGCAGTGCTCCATTTTCCTCTACCCTTCACCCTCCACCCTTGCCTTAAAACCCGAGCACCGGGTGCGGTACGTACTCAGCTTCCAATGTCTGCGCTTCCTCGGGCGAAAGCTTGATGTCCAAAGCCGCCGCCGCGTCGGCCAAGTGGTGCGGTTTGGTCGCACCCACAATCGGGCTCACGACCCCCGGCTTCCCGAGCATCCAGGCGAGTGCGAGCGCCGCCTGCGAAACGCCTTTTTGCCGCGCAAGCTCGGTTGTTTTCTCAATGACCTTGCGGTCCGCATCCTCGGTCCGCGCGTACAGCGTCTTGCCGAACTGGTCGGTTTCGAGCCGCTCCGTGGACTCGGCACCAAGCGGGCGGGCAAGGCGGCCGCGCGCCAAGGGACTCCATGGGATCAGCCCGATGCCCTCCCCCAAGCAGAGCGGGTTCATCTCACGCTCTTCCTCGCGGTACAGGAGGTTGTAGTGGTTCTGCATGGAAACGAAGCGGGTCCAGCCGTGGCGGTCGGCGAGGTAGAGCGCCTTCGCGAACTGCCAGGACCACATGCTGGACGCGCCGAGGTAGCGGGCCTTGCCGGCCTTGACCACGTCGTGCAGCGCTTCAAGCGTTTCCTCGATGGGCGTTTCCGGATCCCAGCGATGGATTTGGTAAAGGTCGACATAATCGGTTTGGAGCCGGCGCAGGCTCGCGTCCATCTCAAACAGGATGGCCTTGCGGGACAGCCCGCGGCCGTTCGGAGTCTCGCGCATGGGCGAGTGGACCTTGGTAGCGATCACCACGTCCTCACGTTTGGCGTGGGTCCTAAGGAAACGCCCTAAGACTTCCTCACTCGAACCGCGCCCATACACGTTGGCGGTGTCGAAGAAATTAATCCCGAGATCGAGCGCCTGCTTGAGGAACGGCTGCGAGGCCTCCTCATCGAGCGCCCAAGCATGGCTGCCGGGTGTGAGCGGGCCCTTGGCGGGCGTGGCATAGCTCATGCAGCCCAGGCAGATACGTGAAACAACCATGCCTGTCTTGCCGAGGCGGGTGTATTCCATTTCAGGTCTCCTCCGCGTTTAGGATGCGGGCTCGATGCCGTACTTTTCGCGTAGAAACGAGCGAAGATCGTCCGGGAGCGGGGCGGCCAGCTCCTGCCAGGTGAGCATCTTGAGCCGGCAGCGCAGCGAGGCGCGCCCGACCGCGCCGATCACGCTCTGCCAAGCATGCAGCAGGTCCGGGCGGCGTGCATCGGCGAGCAGGCAAAAGCTGCCGCCGCTTTCCTCGGCGGCCAGTACGCCGCGCACAAGTTGGTAGGCCGAGCAGCTGCCGTTTTCGGTTCGAGGCAGGGCGCTCTCGTCGAAAATTTCGCGCCAGCGCGGGTAGCGGTCCAGCAGCGCCGGCCGCGCCGGGGTGAAGCCGCCTTCGGTCAGCTTGGCTTCGACAAGCAGTTCGCCGAGCTCCATATCAATTTCGGTCATGTCGATCAAGCCGCGGGTGCGCTCGAGCCTGGGGTGTACGCCGAAGCGCGGCTTCGTCCCTTGCTCGATACCGAGCAGCAGCTGCACCGAGAAGCTGCGCAGCGTTCCGGGATGGCAGAAAACGTTCATCAGCAGCGCGTCCGAGCTTGCGGCGCAGTCCAGCTCGCGCCAGCTCCAGTCCGCGCGAGGGAACGCCCGGCGGTTCGCCGTGTGCGCCTTGCCGAGCCGCGCGCTCCAGTCCGGCTCGGCAAGGATGGCGCGGTAGCTGGCCGGATGAAAGTTGCCGTGGCGGCCTCCATCATCCACCCCGAAGATCACGCTCGGGTCGCGACCCGTGGTGAAGTCGTGCAGGAGGCCGTGCTGCCGCGCGTACACGGTGGCGCGGGCGTTGAGGTCCCGGCGCAGCTGGGGGGCAGAGCAGGGGAGCATGGAAACAGCATAGGCGAAGAAAAGGCGAAATGCAATCCGAAATCAGATCAACGCACCCGAAAAGCGCCGTCAGGTCCTGTCTGACGCCGGGGTTCCAATCTAACAGGGCAGTTGCCGGAGATCAGCGATGGGAGAACGCGGAAGATGGGCCTTGCTCAACATCGGTTTCCTCCCCGAGATCCATGCCTGCGATCAAGCCGTTGACGATGGTGACGTATGCCGGACCTCGCTGTCGGAGAGAACAGCGCCGCCCAGGCTATTCACGAGCTGATGGACTCGGACCTCGACCCTGCCTCCGCCCCGATCGCTGATATCCAGCGGTTCGACACGAGGATTAAACTCCTTCCACTGGCGGCTCCAGTAAGTACGCACTGCTTCTTTCCCGACGGCGCGCCCGCCTTCCGATGCCTTCGGCCAATGAGTGTTATCGCTCATCAGCCCAAGCGCGGCATCAATGTCCCGCCGGTCGAAAGCCGAGTAGGGTCTCGGCAATAAGGGTCTGTATGTCTCTCACACCGCTCCGTGGCGTTACGGCTGCGGGATCGGCGCGGGCGGGGGTGGCGGCGGAACAAA
>CAXTUV010000510.1:0-2526 GCA_964247445.1 uncultured Acidobacteriaceae bacterium
ATGACATACTGCGCGACCGGATTATTGATCGGCACGACGCCGTTCGGAAACGGTTGAAACCCGTTAAACGGGTCAACAATCTGGTAGCCGAGACCCGCCGCAGTCGAAAAATTACCTTGCCGCTCCGCAGCGGAAAGCACGCTCGCCGCGCCGTTGCCGCCCGCGTGATTGCGCGTGCCCTCATAATCCACAAAGAAGAACAGCTTGTCCTTGCGAATCGGTCCGCCGATTGTGCCGCCGAAGGTGGATTGCGTGAAAGGATTGATGGTCGTGATGCCTGAGAACTTATTGGAAAAAGTATTGGCAGTCAGATTTTGGTTCTCAAGGTACTCAAACGCGCTGCCGTGGAAATGGTTGGTGACGCTTCTTAACACGGAAACAACATCGCCGCCGCCGACGTTGCCATACTGCGCGGGCGCGTTTGCCGCGATCACCCGAAACTCCTGAATCGCATCAGGCGAAGGCGCATAGCCGATCAGATTATTCTGTGTTTCATCGATGCTGATACCTTCCAGCAGGTAGGTATTGTCCTGCGCGCGGTTGCCGTTGATGGTGACCACGCCGGAGTTGAAAGTGTTCCGCTGGATGGCATTGTTGCTGGTCAGTCCGGTTTGGTCCGGATCGACGGCACCGGGCGTGAACAGGGTCAGCGAAGAAAAATTGCGCCCGTTCAGCGGGATGGTATTGATTTCCTTGTCGTCCAATGACAAGCCCAGGGTCGCATCGCTTGTATCCAGGATCGGCGCGAGATTGCCCTCCACCTTGACTTCCGTGCTCGCACCCACCTGGAGTTTCGCGTCCAGCTTCGCCGTCTGGTTGATCTCCAGCGTGAACTGCGGGACCGTGGTCTTATTGAAGCCCTGCGCCGCCACTTCCAGGGTGTACGGGCCGATCGGTAGGAAGCGAATAGTGTATGTGCCGGCCCCGTTCGTGCTTACCGGTGTCCGCACACCAGTGGCTGCGTTTACCGCCGTCACTTGCGCGTTCGGGATCACTGCGCCCGACGGATCGCTGACGGTACCGGTCACCGATCCGGTCACGGTCTGGGCAAGGCTGGCGGTTGCGGCTGCAAGCAGGAGCGCATGGCCGACTCCGGCCGCGCGTGATATGGATCGAGAAAACATGGAAGAATCCTCAAGCCGCGCGCACCTTTACCGGTACCGTTGACGGTCGTCGGGCGCGCAACCCTGTTTCTGATTTTTAGCGTACTGAGCTTACTTTAGCTTAAAAGTCGATGAGCTTGCTCGTTACCAACTCGTCAATATTCAGCAGGCGTAATCCACTTTGAAACGAATCCGTGCGCGACGTTGCCGCAAACATGGCAAAGCCCGGGCATGTTCCCGAAGCCCGGGCTTTTGCAGGTGCAAATTGTTATTTGATTTCGGGAGCAGTCGTGCCGGTGGTCGAAGCCGTTGTGGTCTCAGGCTTCGCTGCTTCCTGCTTAACCGTCGTCGACTCAGACTCGCCCTTGATGCCTTTGGTGAAGCCGCGCAATCCTTCGCCAAGGCCTTTGCCGAGCTCAGGGAGCTTGCGGGGGCCGAACACCAGGAGCGCGATCGCGAGAACGAAAAGAAGGTGCGTGGGTGTGAACAGGTTGTCCAGCATAGTCAACTGCCCGCGGCAATGCGGGTCTTTCCCCCATCTGGACTGATTCTCTCACAAGCCGTGCGCGCCCGCGCTCAAGCGTTCAGCAAGCATTGCGTGGAATTGAGGCAACCCTTCTGCCGCGCCGAGCGTGAGCCGCCGGTGCACTTTCATGGTTGGGTACACGCGCGAGCCGCCCGGGAACTCCAACGTCGGCACGGCGAACTCACTGCCGGGGTACACCGTCATCGTCCATGCGCCGTCGTGGAGAGCGCGCAAGCACTCCCCAAACCATCCGCCCCACAAAAGGGTCCACCACTCGCTGTCCTCGGTCGCTGGCGGCGCGGGAGCGGGGCACAGCCGATTCAAGATGCGTTCCAACCGCTCGACTCCGTCCGGTGTGGAGCTGAGGCTTTCATGGAAATCAGCTGCCGCAACCGTGACCGCTTCTCGTGCATAGTCCTTCATCATCGGTTCCAGACCGTCCCACGTGCGCCCCGCAAACCGCTGCCGCGCTCCCGCGTCCCTGCTTTCCGTCCGTGCCATGCCCTTCAGGCTAGCTGAAAGCCGAGGTCGGGGTTGTAAAGTGGACGTAGCTCCTGGAGGTCTGCTTCTTGTTGATACGCTTTGCCCGCCGCGCCCTGGCGCTCGCTTTTCTTCCTTCGCTTCACGCCTTGGCGCAGGCTCCGCAATACCACCCACCAGTTGTCGCCGGCAACAGCACACTCTCCGGAGTGACCTACAACAACCGCTACGAGGTTTACGGCGGTTTTGCGTACGCGCACTTCGACGCCGGGCCGAACGTGCTTCAGGGTGCGAATCTCGGGGGCTTTGACGCACAGGCCGCCCATTTTTTCACCCGCAAGTGGGCCGCGGCCGGCAATGTTCGAGGCTATTACGGCACCAGCGGTGCGGTGCCGAACCCATTCAACATCCAAGGTC
>CAXTUV010000511.1:0-2523 GCA_964247445.1 uncultured Acidobacteriaceae bacterium
GTCTTCCCCGCGCGCTCGCCGTCTCTCCTCCCCTCCGCGGTTTTCTTCGCGGCTGATTTTGTCGCGCCCTTCGCGGACGCGGTCTTCTTGGCCGGCGCTGCTTTCTTGCTCGCTGTTTTCTTGCGCGCGGTTTTGCCGGTCGGCTCGGAACTCGGCGTAACGTTCTCCGGATGCACCAGCTTGTTGAAGTTGCTTTCCGCGCCTTCGGCTGTCACTTCCTGGTAGACCAGCGACAGATTGCTCGCGTCGAACTTCTCAAAAAACTCGTCCCAGCTGATCTCGTTCAAGTTGCTGTCGTTCGCGTTGGTCGCGCCGGGAAACTCAATGCGCAGAATGCCCGTGCCGCCTGCGCTGGTGCTTGTTACTTCCGCGGGCTTGCCGCCGCGCTTTTCAGCCCACTGCCGTATCTCGTCGTGGTCCTGCGTTGTTTTCGACAAAGCCATCGCTGTCCGTCCTCCTCGGTTTCGCCCGCTCTGCATTGCTGCATGGGATGGCGGTGACGCCAAAACCTGTTATCCGCAATGCCTAAAGAATTGTGCAATGAGCAGTGCTTATTCGTCACTCGTTTTATTCAGTAATCTGAGTGCTTCTCGAAAGCCGTGCGGCGTCCCCGTGTCGACATAATGCGTGCCCGCTGCGACGGCGACCGCGGAGCCGCCCGCGCGCAGCCACGCATTCACCAGCGTGCCTAAATACTCGTCCTTACGGCCGGGCTCAAGCCACAGTTCACGCAGCTCGTGAAAGACCCCGCCCGGCATACGCACGGCACCCCATACCAGCGGCGACGCGGGCCGCTCCTGCTTGACTTCAATGCGCTGCACCGCTCCTCGAGTATCAGTCACGACAGCGTCGAATAGTTCCGGACGGGCGACGGGAAAAAGCAAGAACGCGAGCTCGCCTGTAGGCAGGCGGGCAAAGCCGTCCTCGGGCTCCCACACAGTGTCAGGCAGGCCGATCAAGACCTCTTCCGCATCATCATCGGCCACCAGCGGCGCAGCGCAAAATAGGGCATCGCACAGCCCGGCCGCTTCCAGCTGCACTACATACACCAACGGCACACCCAGGTAGCTCGCGCCGTAGTACTCCAGGATGTCGGACTTGCCGGGCGAAATCACAAAACAGATGCGGTCCGCGCCGGCGCGCACCATGCGTTCCAGCAGGTACTCGCTCACCGCGCGCGGCCGCTCCACCGACACGCCGCCGCGTACTTCGTTGCGTGTGCCGACGGGCAGCAGTTCCTTTGAGAATGCAAGCGGCTGCATTCGGCTGCCGCGGCCCGCGGCGGGCACAAGTCCCCACATTGCTGTTGTTATCCTTTCGCGCCCGCGAGCGCCGGCTTCCGCATGAACATCTGTTCCATTTCGAGCGCGCGGTGCATCGCGGTGTGTCCAGCGAGTGTACGCTCCCGCGCGCGGCGCGCCATCGCCCCGAGCTGCTCGTCCGAGCAGTCGAGCGCGGCGAGCACGTCTTTGTGTCCATGCGCCGTTACGATCTCCTCGTCCGGGCTGAAGAACTGATCGAGCCCTTCCCATACATCGCTGATGAGCGGCGCGCCGCTGGCTGCGGCCTCGAACAAGCGGCCTGAAGGGCACCAGCCCCAAGCCGCCATGGACGCGCGTGTGACATTGAGCGTAAGGCGCGAGGAGGAGAAAAATGCCGGATGCGACTCGGGCGGCACATGGTGCACGAAGTAAATGTTGGAAGCCCAGGGAAACTCCCGCGGGTACTGCGCGCCGCCGATCAAAAAGCGGCTCGCCGGGCGCAGCCGCGCGGGCGCGAGCAGCAGCTTTTCCAGGCCCGGTTGGCGGTCGGCGGCGTAGGTGCCCAGGTACGAAAGGTCCGCGCGGTACTTCGCTCGCGGCGCTGCGGGCCGGTGTGCTTCCGGGTCGACAAAGCCGTACAAGGGCGCGACCACGCGCGCGCCAAGCTGCTCCCGAAGAGCCGTGAGCGCCCGGCCTCCTGTATAGGAGAACACCGCGTCAAAGCCGCTTAAGCCATCCGCGGGTAGGTAGTCCACCACCTCGCCTCGGGCCAGCGCATCGAGCGTCACGGGGGTGTCTAGGTCGTAGAAGCACTTAGTCGGGACAGGGGATGCGAGCAGCCGCGCGCGGGCACTCCATCACTTTCTTTGAAAAGGACGTGCCCTACTACGCCGCGACATCGGCCCCGCGCAGGGCGCGCTCCATGCGCGGCCAGTCTTCGTCCAGGCTTGTGTAGAGCTCCAGGCGCACCGCGTCCGGCTGCGGCCATGCGTCGCGGTGCTCGGCGTAGTAGGGCACGTCCTTTTCAAAGAAAGTGAGGGAGTGCCCGCGCGCGGCAAGCGCCCGCACCAACCCCCTCCACAGCGGCGCATGCCCGTTGCCCCAGGAGGAACTGAGCGCCAGCCCAAAGATGACGATCTTCATGGTCGGCTGTACGATGTGCGCGCGGTGCCCGGCGTTTGCTGCTTTGTACGTTACGGCTGCTGTTCTGCTATAGTTTGGAACAGGTTTGGGGACGTAGCTCAGTTGGTTAGAGCGCTGC
>CAXTUV010000512.1:0-2520 GCA_964247445.1 uncultured Acidobacteriaceae bacterium
GTTTGGGCGCACCTCAAGTTGGAGCTGCCGACGATGCACAAACTGAACCTCAGTTTCGGCGGCCATACAATAAGCACGGAGTTCAAAGCGAACGTACAGGCGAAGCCAAGCCTCCCTTAACCGGCTCCGCGCTTCCGGCCCGGCGCGCCGCTTGTGCCCCGGTCGGGTTCAAAACGCGCTCAGCGTTGCCGGTACGCTCGTACGCGGCGGACATCTTGCATTGCAACCCAGGCTCGCGCCGAAGCGCGGAGCGGGCTCGCCCCGCATGGTATCTCACCCAGTCATAGGCAGCCGGAAATCTCCGAAGCGGATCAGCCCTATCGGTCTGCGCCCTCGCTTCCATCGTCGCGAAAGTCGCTGCTTTCCTTCCTTACCATTCGGGATTCACTCTAGTCATCATCGTCTTTCTTGTGGGCGTTCCTTGCCGGGTGCAGCAGCTGGTCCGGCAGGGGCTTCGCGCCCATTGCGTCGCGCCATAGGATCGCATTGAGCTCGGCCGCGGGTGCTTGGTCGGGATGGCGGAAGTTCATCCGCATGGACTCGCTCGCGCCGGGCGAGCGGGGCGAGTTGACCTGGTAGATTAAGCCATTCTCGCGGTTGGAATAGTCGGCGGTGAAGGGGGGCTGGTCGCCGAGGCCACTGAAGAGCGGAGCCATCAGCGGGGCAAACGCATCGTTGTTGTTTAAGGGCGGCAGGCCCAGAAGCGCCTCCATAGTGCGGATGGTGCTCACAGTGGTGTAAAAGCGGTGGTCGACAAAAGGGCCGCCCGAGGTTCCGTGCGGGGCGTATTTGCTGATCACGTACGCAGTGCTGCGGTGCGCGTCAACATGGTCGGCACCGTCCTGGGCGTCGTCTTCCAGGATAAAAAAGGCCGTGTCGTCCCAAAAAGGCGAGTGCGACACAGCCTCGACCGCGCGGCCCACTGCTAGGTCATTGTCCGCGATGGACGCGGCCGGGCGCGGCATGCCGGGGCGTGTGCCGGCCGTGTGGTCGTTCGCAAGCCGCAGTTGGATGAAGTTGGGCATGGTGTCGCGGCCGTCGGCTTTATCCGCGGTCCAAGCGCGGAACTTGGTCAGGAACTCCTCCACACGCAATTGGTCAGGGAAGGCGAGCTCAAAATCCGGGTACTGCGGATCGAAATGTCCGGCGAGCTCCGGCTTGGTCGCTACATTTTTCGCGATCAGCGGGATCGCCCATGGATAAGGGCTTGCGCCGCCACCGTAGTTGGCGGGCACGGGTTCGCCTAGGTGGATGGCGGGCCGTGGGCAGCCGGCCTGCTCCGTCTCGGGCGTCCCCAGGGTCGGCGAGGGCTGCTGCTTGGTTATGGCCTTCTCCGTGCAGAAGGTGGTCGCGATGTACTCGCCAAAGTGGTAAAGCGATTTGCCGTGGGCGGCAAGGTTGGTCCAGATATAACGGCTGGCCGGCTCGTTCACATCGGGGATTCCTTCCAGCCAGGGAAAGCGACCTGAAACGACGCCCTCAAAGTCGTAGGCGCGTTCGCGTCCGCGGTAGCTCTGCTGCCAGGTTTTCTCCGTGTAATCCGAGGTAATAGCCGCGTTCGACCATACGTGCCCGTCGCCCGACACCTCGGCCGAGTCATAAAAGTTGTCGAGGATGCCGAACTGCTCGGCAAGCTTGTGCTGGTTGGGCGTAACCGCGCGGCCGTACATGGTCAGGCTCGGGTCGCCGTTGGCCGCGCTCTCATCCCCCAAAATCTGGTCGTAAGTTCGGTTTTCTTTGATGATGTAGATGATGTGCCGAATCGGGTTCCGGCCCGCGGCGAAGGCGACCTGCTCGGATGCGGCTTTCATGCGGTTGTCGCGCAGTACCTCGTCAGTATCCGCCCGCAGCCCGGCTCCGAGATCGCTAAGCGGCACACGCGCAAACGAGCCGTGGAGCAGGGTGGCGATGTAGGTGCGGTCGCGCCGGGGCTGGTTCAGGGGCGCGTCCTGCTGCGGCATGTTGTTGGGGCCGGTGCCCTGGCCTTTTGCCGTGGCGATCAGCAGGCTCGTGCTCGTGCTTGCGACTGCGGTGGGGTACCAGCCGGTGGGTACGAATCCCTGTGGCCGCACGGCTGTGTTGCCGGTTCGCTTGCCTTGAGCGACATCAAACACCGCGACCGCATCGGCGCTGGCATTGGCCGCGAACAAGTGCCTGCCATCCGGGGAAACCGCGACCGCGTCCGGCACGGCCCCGAAGTAGGTTTGGCCGGGCAGCTTGGTGTCGAAGTAGCAGCGCGCCCGCATCGGCTCGGCTGCGGGCTTCGGAATGCTCACCGCGGCAACCATGTCGCGGTTTGCCAGGGCGACAAAAAGGTTTCGCTCATCGGGGCTCAACGCAAGCGAGGCCGGGTGTGAGCCGGGCTCGGTGGGCGTACGCGGCCCGAGCAGGCTTACCCGGCTGAGGACCTTGCCCTTCCGGAGGTCAAGCGCAACGACCTCCGAGCTGTTCCACAGCGCCGCAAAGCCGCGTCGTCCGTCGCGTGCGGCCGCCACGGCAATCGGGTAGGAAGCGGGTACC
>CAXTUV010000513.1:0-1667 GCA_964247445.1 uncultured Acidobacteriaceae bacterium
GGCGGCGCGGATGGGGAACACGCGCCCGCAAGCCCGTCCGAGCATGAAAATACCCGCGGCAAGTGCGCTGTTAAGCAGATTTGGCACCGCCCGCCCGAAGGAGATCGGGACAGCTCCTTTTCTACTTCTACGGCGCACTGCGCACCTCGGGAGCACGGGTATGCGGCGCGAGCGGACGGGCGGCCTTTTGACCCGAACCGGAGCGAGCCGTGGAAGGCCGGCTGGGTCGCCGCGAACATCGTGCTTGGCGGGAAAGCCGCCCATTTAATTGGCCTCCCGCCAAGGCGGCGGTGCAGGAACAGATACTTGCCTTGCGGTGCTTGGAAGCGGTCGCGCAAGCGCGCTTGTACGTGACCCGCTTCGCCTTCTGCATCCAGGCCTCGCTGAACCGGCTGCTTAGTCCACGCTACCTACAGCTTAGCGGCGCTACGCTGTCCAACACGTTCGTTTTGGGCGTTTGTAGAGGATGAGGATGAAAAAGCGTTGCAGTTTCTTCGAAATAGGCTCCACGGTCGGCTCCATCGTGGCATGTACGGCCGAGGTGAACCTGCTCTTGCTTTCCAAGCACGCGTCAGAGTTTCACGACGCAACCTTGCTGGCTCAAAAGCAGAACTTCTATAGCGATGCTGTCTGGATAGGGCTTGCCGGCTGCGCGATTCTGGGCGTCCCGCGCTTCCTGCAAGCATACAAAGGAAGGTGAGGGCTGCTGGCATTAGTTTCACAAACGGTCAATGCTGTTGAAAAACTCTGCTTGCGCCGAGTTGCGGAAAAGGCAAAGCATCAGGATGCCCTAGAGCCTGTTCTTAACTTCACACCGCAGTTTCGGCCAGATTACGCAGCATGAGCATGGCGAAGGCGAGCAAATGCAGTCCGCCGAGGGTAGAGGCAAGCCGCTCATAATCGCGGGCTAAGCGTCGGAAGCGCGCAGCCCAGGCGAAGCTGCGCTCCACGACCCAGCGGCGCGGCAAGAGAACGAAGCCCCGTTTAGCCGCTGGATGCTTCACGACTTCAAGCCGGATGCCGTGCTCCCGCGCCGCTTCTTCCGCGGCCGCACCCGTGTAACCCTGATCCACATAGGCCACCTCCACCGAACTGCCGGTCGCCTGCTGCACCTGCTCGGCCAATGCGGCGACTTGCGCCCGATCGCCCTCCTCCGCGGCGGTGACCCGGAGCGCAAGCAGGTGCCCGAGCGTGTCGACCGCGACGTGGACCTTGGAGCCTTTGCGGCGCTTGGCCCCGTCCCAGCCGGCACGCGCGCCGGACTCGGGCGTCGATTGCAGCGTCCTGCTGTCGATGCAAACGGCTGTAGGCTGCCCTTTGCGGCCCGCCCACTCGCGCAGGAGCAAGCGCACGTCCTCGACCAACAACTCGAAGCAGCCCGCGTCGAGCCAACGGCGCATCTGTTGGTACACCGCATGCCATGGCGGCAGGCGAGTTCGGCATCCACCGCCACGGCGCGCCTGTTTTCGCGATCCAGCGCACCCCGTTGAACACCGCCCGCAGATCGTGCTCCCGCTGCGGGCTGTTTTCCCGGCACAACAGCAGGTACGGCAGCACAAACTCCCATTCCTCGTCCGTCACGTCGCTCGGATACCCGGCGTTGTTCGCCATCCAGCCATGCTGGACCGAACCGCCGCTTTCGCAAAGTGCCTACCCAGGTGCAAAGT
>CAXTUV010000513.1:1677-2520 GCA_964247445.1 uncultured Acidobacteriaceae bacterium
GCCGGGGACTAGGCGCGGTAGCGTTGCTGCTCATCGTGATGCACACGGTGTTGCTCAGGACTTTGCCGCTCCCTGAGTAGAAGCGGTTGACGCGGAATACGAGTCGGATGCGCGAAGGATGTTTCCGCGCAGTTCAGTCACGGGCGGCACCCTATCCACCTCAGCAACAGACCAACTCAGCTGTTGCTGGCACTCGGCCCGGGGCAGGCATGCGATATCGGTCATTGAGCAAGGGAGATACTTTCACGTGGTGTTCCCGCCTAGGTTTGATTGCGGATGTGTGATCTTCGTACCCGAGTTTGGGGAAGAGTCCCGAGAGTCTGGAGCAGCGGAGAGGCGAGTGTGACGGCTCCGCATGACGGCTCGGAATCCGGCTAAGTTTAATGTCAGCTTGGAGTTGCGCTCTGTGAAGATTGTGACAGCTGCGGCCTTCAACACTTTCTACATCTTCATGGCCGTGCTCCAGCATTCCGCTCTACTTACATGGAATGAATCTTTTTTCTTCAATAGAGAAGCTGTCACGCTGTCACATAAGGCGAAAACCCGCGTGAACAGGGATCGAGGCGTGTGAGAGCAGACGCTCACAGTGCTCTCACGCCCAGCCGCAAGCCGTCATAGCGCCTTCCGCTGCCTAAGATCGCACTGACCTGCAAGTCGACTCTCGAAAACTCGGGCGGGGAGCACGGCAAGGGGCTCATACTTCCCGCCGCTGCCGGCCCCTCGGTATTAGCCCAACGAGGTCGAGATATGACTCCTTTGCTGATGACGCCTTCCTCTCGATTGGTTCTCCTTTGCCCGTCGAACGCCTCCACCCCGCTCACCACGCGCGACGTCCTGATCGAG
>CAXTUV010000514.1:0-823 GCA_964247445.1 uncultured Acidobacteriaceae bacterium
TTAAACAGGTGGATGACGCTGTGATCAAGCTTCTGCTGCACTCCTTGGAAGAAGCAATGAAGAGCAATGGCAATGCCAAGATTGCCGGAGTCACGCAAGTCAGTGAGGCTGCCCTCCGCCGCGCGCAGCTGCATCGGCTTTTTGAGATATACGCCACTTCCGCAGCCGCGGTACGAAGCTTCTCCAGTTACTTAGGCGAGGATACCGTTCTGGCTTCGGCGGCTCTCAATGTTCCGGCAAACGCGGAAACAGCGGCTTAAGGCAGCGTTCGCCAGCACACAGGACACTGGGCAAGCTCGCCGCCTCCATTACCCATACAGGTGCGGGGTAGTACCCGCCGCAAACGGCTTTCTTTCAGAAGCGCGAATATAGGATATGGACATGAGTCTTTCCCCCGGCCGAGTTCCCCGCGCGAGCACCTTTTCGCTCGCGCTGCTCCTACGCTTTCCCGGCACAGGCTCCGCGCAGTCCAGCCAGACGACCACGAATGCTTCCCCCTCAAGCGCCGCAGCCGGTGCGCAGCCGCAAGCAGAGTCTCCACAAGAGAGCGCGCCGGCCGGAACAGCCGCCGCACCGGTAATCCGGTCCACCGGCAGTCCCGCCTCCGCTCCCGCCGGTGCCGCGATCGCGCCCGCGAAACAGCGCCGCGCCCGCTCCTACGCGCTCCGCGTAGGACTGATCGTCGGTGCGGCAGTAGCGGTCGGCGTGGTGGCGGCAGCATCCCTGTCCAGCTCTTCCCGACCGCATTGACCAGCATGGGCCACGGCTCCCAAGCACCGGTACTGATCAGCTTCTCCGGCATTGACGGTGCGGGCAAAAGTAC
>CAXTUV010000514.1:833-2518 GCA_964247445.1 uncultured Acidobacteriaceae bacterium
GCCTTGCAACGCAGCTGCAAGCAAGCCGGGCTGCGAGTGGAACTGCTGCGTTTTTGGGACGATATCGCGCAATTAAGGCGGCTTCGTGAGAGCGCCGGGCACAAGATTCTCAAGGGCGATACCGGCGTCGGCAGCCCGGATGCCCCCGTAGAGCGGCAAGATAAAAACGTTCGCTTGCCTTGGCTGACCACGTTGCGGCTCGGGTTCTACTTGCTGGATGCCCTAGCCTTGCGCTCCATCGTGCACCGAGTCTCGCGCACTCCGGCGGACATAGTCATTTTTGATCGCTATCTTTGGGACGAACTCGCAAATCTAGACTTGCGCCGTCCGCTACTGCGCCGCTATGCGCGGCTTCTCGCCGGGTTGGTTCCACGGCCGCGCATCAGCTTCATCCTTGATGCAGATCCCGATGCAGCGCGCGCGCGTAAGCCTGAATACCCTTTAGAGTGGCTTCGGACTAACCGCGAAGTTTACTTGTCCCTCGACAGCTTGCTGGGGGAGATGACGGTCGTTCCCGCCGAGGCGCTTCCCATAGTTTTGACCCGCGTGCAGGAACTTGTAGCTGAAGTGCTGAGGAAGCGGTAGAGGCAGGCGATTCTAGCGACGCATAAGTAGAACAACTCTCGTGGCGCTTTCAGGAGATTTACCTGCACTCAGATGGAGGAGGCATGGATGGTTAACTGGTTTATGCACAACCTCCAAGCCTCAAGCGTGAGCGCTGCGCGACCGATGCAACTCCATGTAGGTCAGCCACAAAGGTACGAAGGCTACTGCTGTGGATGCTGAAGAAAGCTTGCCCAGCCCGCGTTCCGATATGTTGGCATTACCACTTACGGCCCAACATTACCGGGAGTACAGGAGCTTGTCGAAGAGTTCGGCAGGGGCGGCGGAAAGCTGGTCTTGCTTGGGGGCACTTTCCAGGGAACTCCTTGAAAATCAAAGAAGTTCAAGAGGTCGGGCTGCTTGGCGTCATGCGCGGTCAGACTAGGGCGGCCTGGAATAAAGCGATCTTCGACAAACTTGATCACACCTGTGTGATCCATGGGCATGTGGGACACATAATGCCGCCGAGTAAAGGGTGAGATGACCATATTGGGTACCCTGAAGCCGAGTTGCGTATCGAAGCCTGTCTTAGCAGCAGCATCGTTTGAGTTGGCTCCGGGATCGTTTGCTCCGAGGTCGCAATGCAAATCCCCCGGGGAGGTCGGAACGCAAGGGCCATACGCATCGGGATTCACAGTGATCGACGAAATATCATGATAGTCGGCATTCTGGCCGGCATCGGTGTTGTCATTCGAGTGCCCCGGCACTGGCGGCACGTGGTCGTATGGTCCTCCGCCTTCGTCATAGCTGAAGAAAAAGACGGAGTCCTTCCACTGCGGGCTACTCATAAATGCATTTAGAACCATTGCCATCTCCTGCTGTCCTGTCAGAACCGGTTGTTGCGAGCCGGGGTGCTCATCATTTTGGCCGTAACCTGCCTCTATGAATGAAAAGCTTGGAAGTGCCCCATTCATTAAGTCCTTATAGTACTGCGATAAAGGTGCAATGTGATCGGAATCGATGCAGAAGGAATTTGTTGTGTCTCCGACCACACTCGACGGCTGGGTAGGTGCGGAGCACTCCTTCGGGTCGTCTGTTGGATTTTAAATTTAATACCTATATGAGTACGAAAGAGATGAGAA
>CAXTUV010000515.1:0-2503 GCA_964247445.1 uncultured Acidobacteriaceae bacterium
GCATGGTGCTGGTGTTCAGCTCGCTGTATCTCGCGCCGCGCCATGCAGGGACGCTGTGGACCGCTTTCCTAGTCACGGCGTGGCTGACCTGGCCTTCGCCGGGTCAATTGGCGAGCCGCCGGCTGCGTTGGGCCAATCAAGCGGCCGTCGGCCTGCTTGCGCTGATTGCCGCGGAACAAATTGGTTGGACCACCGGGGCTCTCGCTGCCGAGCGCAAGCACCCGTACGCGCCCGCCAGGATGACGGCGCGGTTCCTCCAAGCAAACGGGGTGGGCCAGGGTGCGACCGCTGCCGGCTACCTGTATTTCAGCTCCGCGCCGCTGCTGTACCTCCCGCGTAACATCTATCTCAACCAGCTGCCGCACCGGTTTTGGCTTTGGAGCACGCAGGTCCGCGACGTTCAATCCGTATGGCAGACCCTCGCGCTGCACCCCCAATTCATTGTTGTCAGCACGGTCGAGCCCGGTCCCGATATGGAGATCACCGTGGACTGGCTTACCCCGAATCCGCCTGTGCCCGGGGTTGTGCGGGGCGACCAGTTCCGGTTTGTTCCGTTTTTTGAGGCGCATGGGTACCGAGAGGCGCGTTTATTTTGCGGGCGAAGTCTTATGCGCGGCACCTACGCGGAACAACTATGCGATACCGTGTTGGAAGCCCGCTAGGAGACCCGCATGCCGTTTGCTCAGCGCCCCCGTTTACCGTGGCGGCTCCGCACGCGCGAGCTCGCCTGTGGGGAGCGCACACTGATCATGGGCATCCTGAACCTCACGCCGGATTCGTTTTCCGGGGACGGGATCGGCGAATGGGAGCAAGCTGTCCAAAAAGCGCTCACGCTGCTCGATGAGGGCGCGGACTTGGTGGACCTGGGCGCGGAGTCGACCCGTCCCGGCTCGGGCGCGGGCTCGGACCAATCGGTTTCCGCTGGGGAGGAGCAGGACCGGCTGCTGCCGGTGCTGGAAGCGCTCGTACGCGAGCGGCCCGATGCTGTAATTTCGGTCGATACCTACAAGGCTTCGACCGCCGAAGCCGCGCTGCGGGCCGGGGCGGAAATCATCAACGACGTGAGCGGGCTCAAGTGGGATCCGGCACTGGCCGGTGTGTGCGCCCGCGCCGGGTGCGGCGTCGCGCTGATGCACACGCGCGGGCGTCCGAACGAGTGGCGGACCCTGTCCGCGCTTGCGCCCGGCGAGGTGGTGCCGCTGGTACTCGGGGGCTTGCGCGAGCGGCTCGGCACCGCCACGGCGGCCGGCGTTGGGTTTGAGAACATTGTGCTGGACCCGGGATACGGCTTCGGGAAAGCTTTCGACGCCAACTACGCACTTCTGGCCGGGCAGCCGCGACTTCTGGAACTCGGGCGTCCGCTGCTGGCCGGGGTGTCGCGCAAGTCTTTTCTCGGGCGAACGCTCGGGCGGCTTCACGGACGCGACGATGCCCCGCCGGATGCGCGGGAACAGGCGACTTTGGCCGCCTGCACGGCGGCTGTGCTCGCGGGGGCGAGCGTTCTGCGGGTGCACGCGGTGCGGCCTGCGGTAGAGGCGGCTGCGATCGCGGATGCGGTGTTGGCGGCAAGTGAGTCATCTATCAAAGCTTAAAAACGGCATGTTGTTCCGTGGCATTGATGCGAGTCAGCTATTCATCTCAGGGTGTTCTGAAACGCTCAGGATGTTTCCGTCCGGGTCTTTAAACCAAGCCACCTTCGCACCCGTCGGCGAGGTCCAGATAGCGCGCTCATCCTGGTGCATACCCTCGTAGCGTTCGAAACAGATTCCGGCTTGCTCCAGGTCCCGCACGGTCGCGGCAATGTCCGGCACTTGCCAGCCCAGGACAGTGCCGTGTGCGGGCGGAAGCTCCTTCGCCATGCCCAAACGCAGCATGATGCCGTTGGCCTCGAAAACAAGCGCAAACGGCGGCTCTTCCATGATCAAAGCGAGTCCGAGCGTATCCCGGTAAAACTCCTTCGCGCGAGGTACATCGACGATGGATACAAAGGCAATGACGTGGTTCTTGCTGAGTCCTGAACGAGGTGACATGCAGCGATGATGATCCGCTCCGGTCGTTGTCGCAAGCATGCTTGCGCGCCATACTATATCTCTCATGCGACAGAATGGGATGCTGACCGAATACGATCCGAAGCGCGGGATTTCCGTCGCGACCCTTTCGCATGAGTACGCTTCCGGGTTCGAGGTGCCGGAGCACGCTCACGGGTCGGATCAGCTGGTCTACGCGACTAGCGGGATTATGACGTTGTCCTCCGGTCGGAGCCGATGGTGGATCCCGCCGCAGTTCGCAATCTGGATCCCGGCGTTCACCTGCCATCAGATTGCCATGCCGGGACCTGTTTCGATGCGCACACTATATCTCCGGAAAAGGTTAGCAGCCAGGTCTGAGCCGCATTGCGTCGTGATGCATGTGACCCCGTTGCTGCGGGAGCTTATCGTGGAAGCCGTCCGCGTCGGGCAGCTTCGTACGCAAAATTATTACGAGCGTGCACTTCGTGCCGCAC